>SABI01000237.1 GCA_009929055.1 Spirochaetia bacterium
ATAGTATATATAGGGGAAAAAGGCAGGGGGGTCAAATTTGAAACCACCCCCTATCTATTTAGGACATTGTTATCCCCAACATTTAAGTTGATTGGTGAAGGGCTTGACCCTCATAATGCGGCGGCAATACGCAAGGAGATATGGTATGAGAAACATACTAAAAAGATTTAAAGAGAAGATTACAGAATTATTCTTCTCGAAAGGTGCGGAAATAATCCGCGAGTATCACAAGAGTGGTAATGATTTATCAGTTTTATTCATGCACGCAGTACAATCTGCATGCGAATACAACGCTATTTCATATACCAAACACACATCTAGTTCAGGTGTTGTGTACTTCCACTTCAAGCCATTATTTGGCGAAAGACACGTTTCATTCTCTTATGTAAACAAGACACTACAATGTGACCTTTACGATAGAGAAGGTTTATTGAATGGTGTAAGTTTTACAATGAGAGAACCAAAACACAAAGAAACAAACTTTGTTAAAGGTCTTTTCTCTAAGTTGGAACATGGTGAAGAATGGTTCATCATCATGAAGGTAGAGGAATTCCTCTCTAAAAATGTAGTTTATCTACCGTAATTCCAACATTGTAGTGTATTAGTGCATAAGTTTATTAGAAAAGGGATAGAGATAACTCCTATAAGGCTCACTGTATTAGATCGTCCTTAAAGAAAGAAAGGGAAAAA
Organism: Spirochaetia bacterium; assembly: GCA_009929055.1. Classification (GTDB taxonomy): domain Bacteria; phylum Spirochaetota; class Spirochaetia; order Sphaerochaetales; family Sphaerochaetaceae; genus SABI01. The sequence continues at coordinate 691 of SABI01000237.1, forward strand.
AATGGACAATAACAAAATTGCAAAAGAAATCTTATTGCAAGGTTTCTTGTCAAGGTACTATGAATCGTCCTTGGAAAGTTTCAAAGAAGAAGACAGCTTCGAAGATGTCGTCAATTACAGGGCTAATCTTGAAGCCGCTCTAGAAGAAATCAAAGCATTACCATTGGACAGCATGGTAGCTATCCAAAAGATGATGGATGTATTAAAATCAAACTTCATCGAAAAGTTTCAAACAAGCAACAACTACTATTGTGAGTATGACACAGAACATAACACATATCGTGGTGTGTTCCCAGTCGGCAGTGGATTCTTCAAGCTATTCAACGCTAAAGAAGCATTACTGACATTAGACAGAAAAGGTGTAGACAAAGACTCTTTCATAGAGTTGTTACGTTTCTTCGGTCATATCAGTGACAGAGTTTACAAAGTCACAGATCAGATGCTGGAAGACTTAACTAATCAAAGATTCTACTTTAAAGACTTACAACCCGTTTCAATGGAAGAATCATTCTTCCCGTTTCAAGAACAAAGAATTAAAGAGTTCACTGAACAACAGGGAACAATAGTAACAAACCTAATCTCTGTTCAAGAGAAAGGTATCAAATTTGAACTAGGAAGAAAGTTCCAGAATAACTATGGTAACATTCTTCAAGCAGTAAAGGTCATACTAAGTGGCCAACGCGGTGATTCAGAATTAATAGTTTACGTTCCATGTTCTGTACTAGGTGTTTATACACTTGGTAAAAACAAGTTCGTGAGCAATCATACAGTTGAGGATTATATTGCTAATTCCTCTATCAATCCTATGAAGGCGATTCTAAGATCAATCGTCAAAACATCGTTAGCCTTTACAAAATCTTACAAAATATCTGAAGAGAATAAAGAGATATTAAGAAAAGGTTTGCAGACAGCATTAAATGGTCTAATGTTTGCTAAGAGAATAATCAAAGCAACTAATGCACAAATCAAGATGAAAGCAGAGATGGAAGATCTATCTCGTGCTCAAGCAGAAGCTTTATTGAAAGATAAAGAATATTATTTCTCGCCTTTCACAACTATTGAAGGCATGACACCGTTCGAACTAAAAGTTCAGCATCATAAGCTGTACTTCAGAGAATATGTTACCACTTCTACAACCAGTGGTGCTAATATCCTAAAGAATATAGGTTCTAATGGATATGAAAGATTCAGAGGCTTTCCACTTAACAATGGATTGCTAACTTACTTTGATCCTGCTTATATGAATAACAAAGCAGACTTCGCAGTAGCATACATGACTAAAAATCATTCCATGGTGGAAATGATTCCTCTAGGTATGCACAACCACCAATCGTTCCGTGATGCAGGTTCATCATTCATCATTGGACACGCGTTTGAAACAAAAGCACCAGCTGAGAAGCCACTAACTATCTCAGATACTTTAATCAATGAAATCCCTAGTTACAATATGCTGTTTGCTATGATGGATTTCGTAGACTCTAACGGTTCATCTACCAATGAGGGTTGCAGACAAATTCATACACATTATGCAGACAAGCTAGGTCTTTGGGAAGCTATTAAGATTGCATTCCAAGGTTATGATAAAGGCATCTCTAGAATTATGACAGATGATGTCTATTGTATAGTGAACGGAACAAAGTATCCGTTAAACGTAACATCTATGGTTAATATGCCTAGCAGACAAAACTTCGGTGTAATGCTTGAAGCTTTATACAATGCTAAGAAATTCTTCAATGGCAACACAGAGACAGAGTTCAGAGACTTCTATACAAATCCTTTAAAGATGGAAGAACTCATGGACTTTGTTGAAGTATTCGTCAATGGAGAATCACTAGGCAAACATCCAGTCGGTATGTTCCAATCATTCTTTGTAAAAGACATTGATTCATCTTACAAGATTCAAGAAGATGATCAAGAGGATGAACAAGAAGAAGAACAAGACGACAAAGATGTAACACCAGAATTCAAATCATACAAATTAGGTATTGAATGGTTCATGAGAGCGAGATTAATGGGTGCTCATGGCCTAGTAAAATATCTATTAGGTGATTCCGAAAGTATAGCAAAGGCTATAAAAGAATTAGAAGAACGAAACGATAGAAATCTTTATGGTAAGAATGGTGCAGTTACTGCATTGTTCCAAAAGAGTGTATTGGGTTTCATAGCAACTGCTACACCTAATGTTTTACTTAGACCTGATCAAGTATCCATTAAACTAACAGATGCTGAATTTGAATTATTCATAGAAAACATCAAGCGTTTAGCTAAAGACATAGATGTTGAGAAAGTTAGAGAAGACTTTAACTCTGGTAAATCAATATCATTGCCACCTTCGTTAATCGTAGGTAATCCATCTATCGATGATGCCAATACAATCTATGAAGAAGTAACAGTTTCAAAAGGATCTAAATACACACTATTTGGTTACGTTGAAGTAAATCCTACTCTATGGTTAAGAATGGGTAGAGACTTTGACGGTGACATAGCAACGTTGCTATTCTTTGCTTACGGTTTAAGAAAAGAATTAAAACAATTCTTCTCATATACTTTGAGAAACATCACAGAATACGGCTTTGAGTATGCTGCAAGAGACATCTTGTTAGGTGTACCAGAAGATATCTACGATGCTTCACAATTACATTTACTTCCTAGCAAGTATCCTTACACGAATCTAGACGAATACGTTCGTTGGGTTTCTCTAATCAAGAAATATAAACCTGGCAAACCATTAAACGAAAAATTCGCTGATGATACTGTAAAATTGTTCCATAAAACATTAACTAAGAGAGAAGTTATCGTAGGTACTTCATCTAACTTAATGACTACAAGAGTTTCCAAACAACTCATCGGTGTCTCTAAAACAGTCACCATGCGTGGTATGGGATTACTTGAAATAATATTGGAAACAGTCAATGCTCCTCAAGAATTAAAGGATCGTTTGAGACTTTATTGTGACAGAATGAACTGGACTCTAGTTCAACCTACAATCGATATTCAAAAATGGTCAGACAATTTAAGAGAAGTCATTAAGACTATCTTATTAGTTTATCGTGTCAGTGAAGCTGTATCGTACAAACTAGAATCCTATTTGTATCCTACACGCAGAACATACAATACATTGAGAAATATGGGACTTAAGTCCGGACTTATTTCAAAGAAAACATT
>SABI01000238.1 GCA_009929055.1 Spirochaetia bacterium
ATCTATGACATTTACAAAGAAATGGGTAAACTCTAGTTATATGAAGATAGCACACGAAGCACCTCTCTCACTTATGGGAGAGGTTCAGGCTCTTACAGATTATGATTATGCCTTAGTACACCTTTTTGAAACTAAAACAGACTATCTTAAGTTCTTTGAAAGAGCACTTTCAAAAGGAAGAACTGTTATCTTAGACAACTCTATTTTTGAGTTAGGGACTTCTTTTGATCCAGTTAGATTTGCTTATTGGATTGAACAGTTGAAACCTACTGAGTATATTATTCCTGATGTTCTGGAAAGTGGTGAGGGTACAATTAGACAACTTCATCACTGGATGAGTAACTTTAAAGATCTTCCTGGAAAGAAGATTGGAGTTGTACAGGGTAGAACTTATGAAGACATTAAGGAGTGTTACTTAGAAGTTAATTCATATTGTGATAAGATTGCTATTTCTTTTGACTATTCTCTCTATGAAAAACTTTACCCTCATAAGAATAAGATTATTTCTTGGGCTTTAGGGAGAGTTCTTCTGATTAATATGTTAATTCGTGATAAAATTCTTAACTTTAACAAGCCACACCACCTATTAGGTTGTTCCACTCCAGAAGAGTTTAAGTTCTATAGAGAATATGATTTTATAGAAAGTGTGGATACTTCTAACCCTGTTGTACACGGGTTACTAGGTATTAAGTATCCAGAGTCTGGTCTTCTCCAAAAAGATCGAATAAAGCTGGTTAACTTACTTCATGCTAAGCCTGATGTAGAGGCTTATGAAATAATTAAGTATAATATTTCAAAATTTAAAGAAATCGTAGGGTGAATATAGCAATTGTAGGGACTCATTGTACTGGTAAAAGTACTCTCATTAAGAGTCTTTCATCCCCAGACTCAGGTCTGGAATGGGATAAAATAATTAGTTCTTCAACTCGAGGGTCTATAGAATTTGGTCTAAAGATAAATGAAGAGGGAGATAGTCTCTCTCAACTTTATATGATTTCTTCTGATGTAAAGTCTTTTATTGAAAATGGAGGACTTAGGAGTGAAAAGAAGCTTCTATTTGATAGATGTTTCTTAGACACCTTTATATACTCTCTTCATATGAGTTTACAAAAGAAACTACCCTGGTCTACAACTCATACTTGTCAACAAATCTGGGAAACATTCAGTGAAAAGTTCGACTTTATTTTTTGGTTAAGACCTGAATTTGAATTAGTTGAAGATGGCACTAGATCTACTAATAAAGACTTCCAGTCTAAAGTTGATAGTCTCTTTCAACAGTACTTTCAAGTATCTGAAGTAAAGCCAATACAGCTTTCAGGTTCTCTTGAAGAAAGAATTAAACAATTTAAACAAATAATTAATGGAAATAACTAAACTAGGTCATAGAGTAGACTATAAAAGTAACTATGATCCCACTCAACTAGAATTTTTCCCAAGGTCTACTCGTAGAGTGGGCTATGTAGCTCCTATGAATGGTGGTGATATTTGGACCTGTTTTGAAGTCTCCTTCTTAGACTCAAAAGGAGTTCCAGAGTATCATATCTTAAGAATCTGGAATCCAGCTAGTTCTGAGAATATTTTTGAGTCAAAGTCTTTAAAGCTCTATCTTAACTCCTTTAACAATACTAAGTTTTCAGGTATTGAAGAGGTTATTTATCTTATCCAGAAAGATCTTTCTGAAGGTACAAAGGGACAGGTTTTAGTTAGAAGAATGAATCAATTCGACTCTCCTTCAGGTGTAACTCAATTCAATATTGATTCATATTCAAAGAAGATTGAGTCTGGAGTAGAGTATACCTACAACCCAAAACTTTTAAAAGCTGAACCATCAGAAACGAAGATTCATAGGACAATATCTTCAAACTTACTAAGAAGTAATTGTGAAGTAACGGGACAACCTGATTGGGGTACAGTCACAGTCTCTTACTCTTCTAAGTCTCTTCTTGATATTATTAGTTTCTTGAGATATATTATCTCTTTCAGAAATCATCAAGAGTTTCATGAACCAACTTGTGAGAGAATTTACAATGATCTCTTCGTACTTCTTCAGCCTGAGGAGTTAACAGTCGTGTGTCAATATACCAGAAGAGGTGGTATTGATATTAACCCTATCAGAACTACTGCTTCTATAGAGAAGAAAGACTTTTCTGACTTCTTTACTATTCCAAAACTTCTTCAACAATAATATTTTTAGCAATGTCAAAAAAAGCTATACTAAGTTTGAGTGGAGGTCTAGATTCGACCTCCTTACTGCTCTTTCTACTTTCAATGGGATATGAAGTAAGAGCTTACTCTTTTGACTATGGTCAAAAACATAAAGTTGAACTAGAGAAAGTTAAGGAGAATATAAAACTTCTTCAATCCTATAAACTTCCAGTAGTACACCAGATTATTGATCTAAAAGATTGTTTTTCTGGAAGTACATCTTCTCTTCATTCAGATTCAGGAGTTGAAATTCCTGAAGGACACTACCAAGACATAAGTATGATGAGTACTGTAGTAGAGAATAGAAATATCATTTTCGCATCTATTATTTATGGAAAGGCTTTAGCTTGGAGTAAGTCAATAGGTGGTGAATCTGTTGAAATTCATCTTGGTATCCATTCTGGTGATCATGCAGTATATCCTGATACTACAGTTCAATCTCGACTTTCTGCAGAGCTTTGTTTTAGAATCTCCAATTGGGGTTCAGAAAAAGTCTCTTATAAGGCTCTCTTTGAAGAAAAGAATAAGTCTGGTGTTCTTGAAGTAGGGTTAGTTTCATGTAAGGTTCTTGAGATCCCTTGGGAAGAGATTTTTAAAAATACACATACTTGTTATAACCCTGACTTTGAAGGCAAATCTTGTGGGAGATGTGGCTCTTGTATTGAGAGATTAGAAGCTTTCAAAGAAAAAGGTTTTACAGATCCCATTAAATATCAATAAAGTGGATACATTATTTAAAGATTGGTGTAAAGAAAATCTCTTACAAGTAGAAGAAGTAGAAAGATTTGTCTATCTTATTGATGGCAAGTCTTTCTTATTACTTGAACATAAGAATGGACGTATTGTTAGTTCTAAGTTTAGTTTAATTCTGAATAAAGAAGAGGAAGATAGACTAGAGTTTGTAGATTTTGTAACTTTTCTTTGGGGTGAGAAGTTCTACTACACTTCTAAAGATAAGATAAAGTCCCCTGAATTAACCCTACTTCGTTATCTAGGCAAAGTTTCTGAGAATTCATATCCTTATCTAGGCGTTCATGGGAAGTATGAACTTTTAAATGGGACTAAGGATTATTCAGAATGGTGTAATAAAGCTAAGTTTCTTCAAGTCTCTTCTCTTGGTATCTGTGAGAAGAATACTTTAGCAGGGATATTCCAGTTTCAAGAGGAGTGTAAAAAGAAAGAAATTAAGTCTATTTTAGGTGAGACTATTACTATTAAAGATGAATTTGGGATATTTCAAGCCAAGTGTTTTGTAGTAAACAGTACAGGGTGGAGAAATCTCCTTCTAATTAATACAGAGATTAATGTAATAAACCCATCTAGATATGTAACTGAAGAGCGTCTTCTTGAACTTTCTGAGGGTCTTATCTTTATTTTCCACCCTGTACAGTCTCCTTATGATCTTAGAAAGATAAAGCAGTATTCTCAAAAGTTTTTAAAGTGTTACTTCCAGTTAGATTCTTGTGAGTACAACAGTAATGAAACAGATAAAGACTTTCTTTATGAAACAAATAAATATCTCAAAAACTCACATATTAAGCCAATCCTTCTGAATGACTCTTATTATCTAGAAAAAGGAGATTTTCATATTAAGTCAACACTTAATACTATTGAAGGGGAGAGTGACTTACTTTAAAG
>SABI01000239.1 GCA_009929055.1 Spirochaetia bacterium
ACCCAATGCCTCTTTGTTCAAGGATGGTCGCCAAGGGCTCCTATTGATGTAATAACGCTGAATATCTACACCACAGGAATTCGCTACCAACGAATAGGACGTGCTAGTGCTATGAGTATCATTCTTTTTCTCATCATGCTTAGTCTTACATGGTTACAATTTCGCTTTTCAAAAAGCGATGAAGTTGAATATTAGGAGGCTCATGTTATGATGATTCAAGAAAAAGCAACCTTAAATTGGGCCTCCATCCTTACTTGGACAATCCTTATATTTGTCCTTATTTTCACCGTGGCTCCCCTACTATTTATGATAACCAGTTCCCTCATGACTCGAATGCAGATTTTAAGAATGCCCTATTCTTGGATTCCTGAAACATTCCATGTAGAGAACTATGTGAAAGCAATTAAAGGAAATGATGGACAGTGGATGTTTGCTCGTAACCTTCTTAACTCTCTTATAGTAAGCTTAACAGTTGCGATTACTACAGTACTTATAGCTTCTATTACAGGATATGGAATAGCTAAATTCAAATTCAGAGGGCGTAATATTATCTTTATGTTGATTATGGCAACTATGATGATTCCATTTGAAGCAATTATGATTCCCCTTTATATGGTAGCAACAAGTCTTAAGCTACAAGACTCTTATGCCGGATTGATCGTCCCCTTCCTCGTGAGTGCTTTTGGAGTGTTTCAGATGAGGCAATATCTTACAACCTTCCCAACTGAATACCTAGATGCTGCCCGAGTTGATGGAATGGGGGAGTTTAGAATATTTTGGCGCATCGTATTTCCAAACTGCGCCCCTGTTATTGCAACCCTCTCAATTCTCTCTTTCAGAGGACAATGGGATAACCTCTTATGGCCTTTACTAGTAACCCAGTCTGAGAAAATGAAAACAGTTCCTTTGTATATATCAAAATTTGCTGAAGAGAAGTTAACAGATGAAGGTGCTATGATGGCAGTAGCTGTCCTTGCTTCTATTCCTATGTTTATCCTCTTTGGATTCTTATCGAAATATTTTATTGGTGGTTCTGCTGTGTATGAATCAAGAAAAGGATAAATAGTGTGAAAAATAGATACCTCTTTATGTTTGACTTAGGAAATGTGGTTCTCGATAATATTGATGTAAATAAAGCTATTATAGCTCAATATAATCTCAATAAAGAAGAGTATGAAAAGGATTATAGTCATTATGTCTATCCACTTATGGATGGAACAATTGATGCTTCTCTCTATTTTAGGCATGCTTCTCATCAATTTAATCTCCACATGCACCCTGATTCTCTCTCTCGGTTCTTTGAACCAACTGTAAACACAGAAGTTGTAGATATTATTAAGAAGCTCAAAAGAGAAGGACACATGGTAGTGTGTGCCTCTAATACCTACATAGACCATTATGAGAAAATCTTGAAGATGGGGGTAATAGAGAACTTTGACCATCCATTTGTCTCTCATGAAATGGGACTCTGTAAACCTTCCCGTCAATTCTTTGAACATATTTTATCTGCAACAGGGTTTGAGGCAGAAAATAGTTTCTTTATTGATGATTTATATGAAAATGTTGAAGCGAGTAGAAAACTGGGGATAAAGGGTATCTGGTTTTATGAGAAAGATAATAAGAGTGCTGTTTCAATATTAAACGAAGAATTAGCAGCATTTGGTCTCTAAAGTTCTCCCATTTTATAGACAATAGGTGAGATGAATCTTATAGTGGAAGATATGAAAAAGCACCGTAGTAAGAGCAGCATAATAAGTTTAACACAAAAAAAAATTACTGGAATAGCGAAATTAGCAATCTTTCTCATTATATTATTCTCAACTATTATATTCACATTCTATGCAGTTGAACAAAAAAATCAAAAAAATAGTATTATTAATGACTTTGTTCAACAAGAAGAGGCCTATTTAGCTATTACCTCTGTTGCTGTAGAAAAAGATATTGCTAAGATGGTTCAGCAGCTTCTCACTATTAGAGATCTTACTAGTTTCTATGTAGGACAGAACTCCCTAAAAGAGGTTGAACAGTTTTATCTTTCTATTGCTAATAATCACGATATTTTTGATCAAATCCGCTATATAGATGAAACAGGGGTGGAAAGAGCTCGAATTAACTATGTAGATAATAAGGGTGTTGTTGTCGAAAAGAATCAATTGCAAGACAAAAGTGAGCGCTATTACTTCCAAAACTCGTATAACTTAGAGTATGGGCAAATATATATTTCTCCACTCGATTTAAATATCGAAGAGAATGTTGTTGAAATTCCTCATAAACCTATGATGCGTTTTGCGACACCTATTTGTGATGAAGATGGAAACAAGAGAGGAATAGTAATTCTTAACTATTTAGCTTCGAATATCCTTAATCTTATAGAAACAGTTTCTAGAGGATACGAAGTACACCTCTCATTAGTCAACCAAGAAGGCTATTTTTTAATCCATGAAGAAGATAGAAGTAAAGAATTTGGTTTTATGTTTGAAGATAGAAAAGATAGTAATTTAGAAATAATTAGTCCCTCATTATATACACAAGCACAAGAGAATAATTCAGGATGGTGTCATCATGAAAAAGGATTATTTACTTTCAATCGTATCTACCCATTTGAACATAAGCTGAAACCTCAAGTAGTAGATAAAGCTCCTCATCTTTCTCCAACGAGTCGTTCTTGGACAATAATTACCCACATTCCTGAGAATGCAATTGCTCAAAAATCAAAACAACTTGGCTCTATAAGCATCTTTGGTCTTATATTAATTTTATTATTTATCGTAAGTGTTTCTATTGTCCTGTCTACTTTGTGGTATCAAAAGATTACAGACGATAAATATGTGAAAAACCTCGCCCACTATGATCAACTCACAGGGTGTTTTAATAGGGCATGGGGACTAAAAATCTTAGGAGAAGTCATCACGAAAGCAAAGAAAGGTAACGTGATGGTAGCCCTTTTATTTGTTGATCTCGATAAATTTAAGGGTGTAAATGATACCTATGGTCATAAAGCAGGCGATGTAGTCCTTGTAGAAAGTGTAAAAAGAATAAAGAACTGCCTACGATCAGATGATATCATCATTCGCTTGGGAGGAGATGAATTTTTAGTCATCCTCCCCTCTGTTACCAACCCTCTTGTCCCCATGGAAGTGGCAGAGAGGATTCATAAAGTTATTAGAGAAGAGATTAACTATGGAAATATTCTTCTACACATAGATTCAAGTATTGGAATCGCCTTATATCCTAAAGATGGAACTCATGTTAATGAGCTCATCAGTCATAGTGATAGTGCAATGTATGAAGCAAAGACAAAAAAAGGTTCACCAATTGTTCAATATGAGAAAAAGTCTTTTACACAGTAATTTATACCTCTAATGTATCTCTAAACTGTGATGGAGTCATGTTATAAAAACGTCTAAAAAGTTTAGTAAAATACCCAGGAGTCGGAAACCCACAAAGGGCACAGACTGCTGAAATATTAAGGCGTGGGTTTTGGAGGAGTTCTATCGATCTATTGACTCTATAGGCATTCAAATAGCCTAAGAAATTAATCTCAGTTACTTCTTTAAATAACCTAGATAAATGACCTTCACTTACTTTAAGGGCATTAGCTGCTTCTTGCAGTCCTATACTTTTATCAAAATTCTCTTCAATAAAGAGTATTGCGTGATCTACTAAATGGTTTTTTACATGACGAGGAAGGGGAATAATAAAAGAGGGGAGAGAGGTTGAACCAAGCTTTGCCATCTCCCTCTCTTCTTGTTCAATTGATTTTATGAGTGTTTGTAAAGAGGCTATCAACTCATCATCATCAATTGGTTTTTTTATGTAATC
>SABI01000240.1 GCA_009929055.1 Spirochaetia bacterium
AGTTTCACAATTAACTTCGACTATTACACCTATTTTACCACGAAGTGTGAGGATATAGGGGATTTTTACAGGGTAATATTATACAAAGGCAAAATTTTCTATCCAAAGAATGAATTCTTTTGTTGACAACCCAATTACTCTATGAGATAGTTACATTAACGATAATGTAAATAGGTAAAGATTACATTCTAAAGTAGAAGAAAAAGCATAATACCAAAAGAGGTGTGAGAGATGAAAACAAAATTAAGATTAGCAGTATTTTTTGGAAATAGAGGATTTTTCCCTGGAGAAGTGATAGCTGAAGCACGAAAAGAGATGAGCGAAGCGATAGTGAAAGCTGGATTTACTCCCCTGTTGATGGATGAATCACTTACAAGATATGGTGCTATTGAAAGTACACAAGAGAGCAAGAAGTTTGCTTCCTTCCTAGAAGAAGAAAAACCTGATGGAGTGGTAATTTGCCTACCAAACTTTGGCGATGAAACTGCAGCTGCTCTTGCCTGTAGAGATGCAGGAGTTCCTATCCTTGTCCAAGCTTACCCAGATGTTGCAGGAAGTATGGATTTTGCCCACAGGCGTGATGCGTTTTGTGGAAAGCTCTCTTTAATGGATGTCTTTTTACAATACAAAATCCCTTTCTCTGTGAATACTCCTCATGTAATACACCCCTTAGATGAAAAGTTTATTCAACAATTAAAAGACTTTGGTGGTGTGTGTCGAGTAGTTAACGGGATGAGGCGATGTACTGTTATTGCTCTAGGAGCTCGCACTAGTGCCTTTAAGACAGTAAGGTACGATGAAATTGCATTACAGAAATATGGTATTACAGTTGAAACCGTTGATTTGAGTGAGGTTTTCGGTAAGGCAAACGCAATCTCTTCAGATGCTGCTGAAGTGAAAGACCAATTAAAATCACTTCATGACTTTGCTGACTGCACTGAGGCCCCTAATGAATCGTTAATAAAAATGGCTAAACTAAAAATTGTCATAGAAGAGTACATTAAAGAACTCGAAGCAGATATGGTCGCAATTAGATGTTGGAACGAACTTGAAGTCTATTATGGATGTGCTCCTTGTGCAATTGCTGGAATTCTTGGCGATGTTGGGGTTCCTGTTGCCTGTGAAGTTGATGTAACTAATGCCGTAATGATGTATGCCCTTAATTTAGCTACCGACTCTTCATCAACAATACTCGACTGGAATAATAATGCAGGGGATGATCCTGATTCTTGTATTCTATTCCACTGTGGACCAGTTCCTAATAGTATGGTCACCAAAAAAGGAAAAATGGTAGAGCATCCAATGTTTGCAAAAAGTTATGGCCCTGGGTGTGGATGGGGTCCTGTTGTAACTCGCCTTAAACCTGGTGAATTTAGTTTTGCCAGCAGTAAAACAGAAGATGGTAAATTTGTCACTTATTTTGGAAATGGAGTTGTATTACCTGATGAAATAGAATCCAAGTTTTTTGGAACATGTGGAGTTGTAACAATAGAGAACCTTCAAGAAAAACTCTTAGCGATTGGGAAAAATGGATTTCGTCACCACGTAGCTATTTCTTATGGGAAAATTGCCCATATTCTTAAAGAAGCATTCACCACATATCTTGGATATGATGTGGTTGATCTTCCTTAAAGAGGGGAAGTGGAAAAGTACCTCAATAGAAGGTGCCTTTTTTAATACTTCACATTAACGATAATGTGGAGATGGTGAAAAGTATAAAAAATCACTACATAGATAGTGAGAAATATTAAATTATGGCCTAGCCATAAGAGAAGGAGAAAGGTATGAAAAAGTTCTTCGTATTAACCGTAGTTCTTGTAATGGGATTTGGTTTATTTGCACAAGGAGCATCAGAGACTTCTGCACAGCCTGAAATTGCTTTTAGTCTTAAGACAATCACGAATGATGCTTTCCAAAAAGCTATCGCCGATTCAGTTGAATCAGCAGCAAAGAAAGCAGGGGCAAAGTTCACCCTCGTTACTGCAGGTCAACAGACTGCTGTCTCAACTCAAGTGAGTCAAATTGAAGATTTGATCGCAAAAGGAGTAGATGGAATTGTTCTCTCTCCTATGGATTCAAAAGCTGTTATTCCAGTATTGAAAAAAGCTAAAGCTGCAGGAATTCCTGTTGTCCTCGTTGACCAAACTATTGAACCTAACAATGAAGACCTCTACATAACCTATATTGGAACAGATAACTTTAATGCAGGGAAAGTAGCTGGTCAGACATTAGCAAAAGAGCTAGGAAACAAAGGTAATGTGTTAATCGTTCGTGGAGCAAATGGTAGCTCAGCTGGAGACCAACGTGTTGATGGATTTAAAGCTGGTATTGCTGGAACAAGCATCAAAGTTGTAGGTGAACAACCTGGAAACTGGGCTAATGATAAAGCTATGCAAGTAACAGAGAACATGCTCCAAGCTAATAGTGATATTCAAGGACTTTTTACCGCAAGTGATGTAATGCTCAATGGTATTTTAACAGCACTCGATAACGCTGGAAAAACATCAGTAAAAATTCTTTCTGTAGATGGTTCTGATGATGTAAAAGCGATGATTAAAGATGGTGAAGTATATGGCTCAATGGCTCAATTCCCAGATGTAATGGGAAGTAAAGCAATTGAACTGCTCATGGGAGCAATCAATGGAAGTATGGATATGAGTTCGGTCCCTAAGTATATTGATAGCGGCACAACCTGTATAACTTCTCAAACTTTATAACCTGAGAAAATTTAATTAGAGATGTAAAGACAAGGGTCTTTTAATAATAAAGACTAACATGTGAAGTACTTTTAAGATCCTTGTCCTATGTTTGGAGAGATACTATATGAAACCCATCACTGTTTCAAAGAAAAGTTTGTTCTATATACTCCTTATTATCCTATTTTTTGTTGTTGGATCCATGATACCAGGATTCTTATCAATAAGAAATGTGATGAATATCATCAGACAAAGTTCAATTATTGGAATTTGTGCATGTGGTATGACACTCGTAATTATCATAAAAGGGATCGATTTATCGGTAACCGGCGTCCTTAGTTTTTGTGCGATGATAAATGGGTTATTAATCTTACAAGGATGGCCAATTCTTGTGGCTATGCTCGTTGGATTATTAGCAGGGACCCTTATGGGAATGTTTAATGGATACATGGTTGAAAAGTTAGGAATTCCTGCATTTATTACAACATTAGTTGTTGGAAATGTAGGAGGAGGATTAGCCCTCTTATTAAATGCTGGTAAGTCTATTGGAGGATTCCCAGCTGCTTATGTATTTATGGGAAACGGAAAAATCTTAGGGATGCCAGTATCTAACTATATTATGTTCCTGTTTGTTATCATCACTACTATTATCATGTCGAAAACTAGACTCGGAGTATACATCTATGCAATGGGTGGGAATGAAACCGTTGTCAAACAGCAAGGTATCAGTACTACCAAAATTAATTTCTTCGTCTATGGATTTTCAGGATTTTGTATTGCAATGGCTGGAATTCTATTATCAGGACAACTCGATACAGTTCATCCAACACAAGGGGAGCCCTATCAATTAGATGCGATTGCTGCTTGTGTTATTGGTGGAGTGAGCATGCTTGGGGGAGAAGGTAAAGTCTACTACGCTTTAATAGGTGCCTTAATTATTGGTGTTCAGAGAAATGTCCTCAACCTATTAGGTATTCACCCTTTTTATCAGAATATTTTTATAGGAATAATCATCATAGTAATTGTTGCGGTGAATATTAACCAAAAAAGACGAACAATCGAACAAAGCAAAGTCTTTTAAGAACAGATTAAAAAAGGGTATGAATAACATGAGTAA
>SABI01000020.1 GCA_009929055.1 Spirochaetia bacterium
GAATATTATAGAGCCACGTCATCTCTTTCTCATAGGGGAAGTGTTCTGTAAATGGGACTAAGTGTTGTTTTCGGTAGGTCTCTTTAATCTCACCCCCCTCAAACATAATAACAGTATTATAATCTTTCCTATTCCATTCCCCATTTTCTAGGATAGGAGGAAGAGACTCATCATCAATCACCCCTTCAGGATTTCCTGTAAGGAGGGGTACTGGAAGAGAAGTACCGAATTTTATAAATTCTTCTACTAAATCAGCAGTTGCTTCATTTGGGCGATAAGCCATATGCCAAGCGACAGAGGGAACAAATGCTGTTTCAGACCAGAGAACCATGTCTGGGTTCTCCTTCAATGCTTCAAGGCTTAATCTTCTTAATGTGTTGAAGTTGTTTTTATAGGTAGTATAGCCACCCTTCCAACTGTCAGCACTATGCTGAACAGTTGCAACACGCCAATATTGATTAGGCTCTTCTTTGTTCCACTTCTGTAATGAGATAAATCCAAATATGAATATACACACAATCATGAGAGTGTAGATACTCACAAATAATCTATTCTCATTGAGATAATTCAATAGTGTTTTCTTTAATCCTGTAAAATTATCTGCAACAAACCTTGCAAGAAAGGTTTGGGGAATAATCATCACAAAGGTAAGAAGCCATATACCTGAGAATGAAGCAATTTGTATAAATGGGAGATATTGATAAGTTGCATAAGCAATTGTCCCATAAGGATAGCCAGCAAACCATGATTGTCCAAGGTAGGCATAAGCAACCCATATTATTGCTTGGAGAATATATCCTCTTTTTTTGCTAAGAGAGTCAGCTGCTTTTAAAAGGGGAAACAACATAACCATCTCCCCCCCCTTTATTATGGGAACAATAAGGATGGCAAGGGGGTGGAATGTTGTTAACCAGTAGTTAAAACAAGTGTAGAAAGTAAATCCAAAAACAAAGCCATAAAAGGCTATTGCCTTCCAACTTGTTGTACGAATAATTACAAAAAGAGGGATGAGGGAAAAAAACGCAAGAAACCCAAACCCATCATTCGATAAAAAGCCTGGGAATGCGAATGAAAAGAAGAACGCTGTACCTATTAAGGCAACAATTTCAACAACGTAAGTCTTTACACTCCGTCGATGAATCCTCTCCATATTAGTCTTTTTTCTCCGAAGAGCGAAGATTCCAAACAAAATCTTTGAGTTCTTTACCAGGTCTAAATATTGCTACACCATGTGTATCTACTGCAACTAGTTCTCCAGTTTTGGGATTTCGAGCTTTTTCACGTCCTTTACGAGTACGTACTTCAAAAGTACCGAATCCACGTAATTCAATTACTCTATCTTGTTCTAAACCTTTTTTTACTTCTTCAAAAAATTCATCAATAAGCGTATGAACGTCTGCACGATTCATTTCAAGCCTTTGTTGAATATTGTCTATGATTTCAGCCTTTGTCAATTTTTGATTTGCCATGAACATTCTCCTAAAAATTTATTATGAAAATTAATAAGTGCTTATTTTAAGCTTTGTCCAATGCATTAAATTGAGCTTGAAGTCGAGATTTTTTTCTTGAAACAGTATTCGCATGAAACACACCTTTTGATCCTGCTGTATCAAGTAACTTGATTGCATAGTCAAACTTTTCCTTCACACTAGAAGTATCACTGCTACTAGCTGTCATTTGAAACTTCTTGATAGCAGTTCTCACTGCACTCTTTGTTTCTCTATTTCGTAATCTTGCTTTTTCATTTTGGCGCTCTCTTTTAGCGGCCGAGCTACTATTGAACACGGTATACCTCCAACGGTTTATCAATTATCTAAGTTCAAGGGATTGAATCCGATGATATTAACCAACGGATACACAAAATATCACACTCCGTAAAATCGGTCAATACAATAAATTACAATTTTTGATTGTTCATGTTGATAGAAGTTCTTCTAAATACCCTTTTTCAACTTCCCACCTGCTGTGTTGGTCGTCAAAGAGGAGCTTTTCTAGGGGAATGGTAAGACTTCTTCCATCAATACTAGTCACTGTAATTTTTCTACTTAAAATATTTATATCACTAATTCTCATTAATTCGTGAAGTATTTTTAATTTACTCCCTTCAGGGGGAAGTTTTTTCTTCTCTTCTATATAAAAATCATATTCATAGCTCAAACAACAAAGCAATCTTCCACAAGGTCCAGAAATTTTTGTAGAATTGAGAGAAAGATTTTGTTCTTTTGCCATTTTTATTGAAACAGGGTTAAGTTTATCAGCTAAACAGTGGCAACAATAATCTCGACCACATACTGCTAAGCCTCCTAACACTCTCGATTCGTCTCTTACCCCAATTTGTCTGAGTTCAATACGAACACGGAATATTGAGACGAGATCTTTTACAAGTTCTCTAAAGTCTACTCTATTAGCACTTGTAAAGAAAAAGATAATCTTGGCTTCCCCAAAGAGAAAATGGGCAGAGACAAGTTTCATATCGAGTTTATGGTGTACTATCTTTTCTCTACAGAGGATAAGAGCATCATTTTCTTGAATAGTAAGTTGTTCGAATTTTTTCTCATCTTCATCACTCACGAGTCGATCTATCCAATCAACATCACCCGAAATCTTCACCATATCTTTTCCAATTTCCGTTTTCTCAGTTGTGTCAACTTCAATCGTTTCATGTTCAAGCTCTATTTCAGGGATTTCAATCTCCATTTCATCACTTGAAGCAAGCAATTCTCCTTCAACTAGGAGTGGAGTTTCAACACATTCTCCGTGCAAACAAGACCCCTGGCATTCAGTTGCCCCTGGTTCATATTGTCCTATCGCCATAGCAGAGCCGACAACAACTCCGTAATCAAGGCCATAACGGGAAGGAAAAATTACTTTTTGATCTCTCTTTAATGTTTCATGATGAGCGCATATGGTGAGCTCATTACTTACAGGACTTTTCACAAGATAGATATATCCATATTCTTTTGAATTTGAGGTATATTGAGGTCTATTATCATCTCGCCTATCTTGGTTATTAGGCTTATTATTATTCATGTATATCCTTATTTCTTTAACACAGAAAGTATTACAATTCTTTAATCTATCTTAAATTATCATGTAGCAGGGAAATTGTCAAACCGTAATTCCTTCTTGACGACTGGGTAAGTTCATGTTATCTTACACGTACATCGTTGCAGATGTAAATGTAATCAATATCAGGAAAAATCATGAAATTATTTGATACTCACGCCCACATAGGGTTAATACATGAAGACCAGATGGAGCAATTGCTCATCATACAAAGAGCTAAAAGAAAATCAGTTACTCACATTGTAAGTATCTGTAACTCTCTTATCGACTTTGAAACTGTCTATGAAAATTTAAAAACAGCTAATGGAGTATACCATGCAGTAGGAGTATCTCCCTCTGAAGTAGTAAACCCAGGGCATAATTGGGAACAAAGATTAATTACCTATAGTGCATATGAAAGAGTTATTGCTATTGGAGAGACGGGCCTTGATTATTATCGCAATTATGGGGATAAAAATTCACAAGTTGAACTATTTATAAAACAACTCGATATTGCTCGTAGCCTTAAACTTCCTGTAATTATCCATAACAGAGAAGCAGGTAAAGATATTCTCGATATCCTTAGTACTCGTCTTGGAGAACAAGGTGGAATTTTCCATTGTTATAGCGAAGATTGGAAATTTGCTCAGCAGGCACTCGATTTACCAATGTATTTCTCCTTTGCAGGAAATATTACCTACAAGAATGTGAGACACTTGCATGAGACTATTTATAATCTCCCATTAGAAAGGATTCTCATCGAATCAGAAAGTCCCTTTATGGTTCCATCTCTCTACAAAGGGAAACGAAATAAACCCGCTTATCTAGAAGAGACAGCAAAATCTGTTGCTGAAATCAAAGGGTTAGATGTAGAAGAAACTGCCACAGCCTTATACCAAAATAGTCTAAGGGCATTTCATCTCCCATCTGATGTATAAGAGGATTTATAGGTTTAATGAGTAGTCTAACACCTCTATACCATCCAGTTACTATAGGAAATGTGACCCTTAGTGGAAATATTTTCTTAGCTCCCCTTGCAGGATATACAGACAGAGCATTTAGGTCTGTCTGTATCGATCAAGGGGCATCTTTTACCTATAGTGAAATGGTGAGTGCAGAAGGGGTCGCCCGAGGAAGTGACAATACTGAGTCTTTAATGGAAAGGGCTAAAAATGAACCTAATTTAGGGATTCAGATATTTATGCCCGACGCTTCTGTAGCTCTTCGTGCCCTCCCAAGACTTCTTCACTACAAGCCCACAATTATTGATATTAATTGTGGATGTCCTGTTCCTAAAGTGATTAAAACTGGAGCAGGGGCAGCTCTCATGAATGAACCAGAAAAAATTCATTCAATGATAAAAAATCTTAAAGAATTCACTGATATCCCCATAAGTATTAAAATTAGGACAGGATGGGATGACTCTTCCATTAACTATAAAGAAGTTGCTAGTGCTGCACTTTCGGCCCGTGTCGATATGATTACCATGCACGCAAGAACTCGTAAAATGGCCTACTCTGGTACAGCTGATTGGAGCGCCCTAAAAGAATTAAAACAATATGTCTCTTACAGAGACCCGAATGTCGTGGTTTTTGGCTCTGGTGATCTTTATTCCGCTAGTGATGCAAAAGAGATGCTACAAGCAACTCGTGTTGATGGCCTTATGTTTGCTCGGGGTTCTATAGGGAATCCTTTTGTTTTTAATAATACCATTCGTTTGCTACAACATGAGAAAACAACAGAACCTACTATTGAAGAGAAGCTACAAGTAATGCTAAAGCAGCTTTACTTAATGGGTGAATATGCAGGGGAGTTTCTCGCCACTCGAGAGATGAGAAAACACGCAACAAGTTATATTAAAGGGATGGCGCATGGAGGAAAAGCAAAACAAGCTTTGGTTCAATGTACTACCTATAAAGAATATGAGCATGTATGTAAAGAGCTCATTAGTGGGAATCTGTAACAGGGTGTTTAGTTGACCAATCGAATTATTACATGATAGCTTTAATAATTGACACAAACACTAAGGGGAGATGAGGAATATGAGAGTTCTTGTATTAGGTTCTGGAGCAAAAGATCATGCTATTACATGGTTATTTTCTCAAAGCCGGTTAATTAGTGGTTTATTTGTTGCTAAAGGGAATATTGGAACTGATGCAATAGCAACGAACCTTGTTGATGTAGACCCATCATCTCCTGAACAAGTATATAAAGCTTGTCAAGAATATAAGATAAATTTTGTCTTTGTTGGAACAGAAGCCCCTCTTTTTACAGGAGTGATTGACTTCCTTAAAGAAAAAGGGATTAGAACCTTTGGAGCACCAAAGAATGCTCTCCACCTTGAAGGAGATCGTCAATTTGCTAAAAACTTTACTTCGAGGCACAATATTCCAACTCCAGGATATAAACTATTTGAAGATGAAGAATCTTTGTCGGCATATCTTCTAAGGCACGAAGGGCAAAGATTTGTCCTTAAAAAGAATGCTCTTGCTCCAAGTAGAATTATGGTCAACTCGAGTGACCACAATATTCTCATCGATTTTGCACGAGATATTCTTACCCAAGATTCAATTATCTTAGAAGAATCTATCTCAGGACTTCCTATTACTATAACTGTATTTACTGACAATAATGGATATTTAATGCTTCCAATATCTTCTGATTACACAAGAAGTGAAGAAGGAGATATAGGGGCTGCTACAGGAGGAATGGGCTCTATTTGTCCAGTTCCTATAAGTAGCATTGAGAAGAATCAAATTATTGAAAGCATCATTGAACCCACTTTGTATGGTATGAGAGTAGAACAGTTTGCTTATAAAGGAGTTCTCACCTTTAGTGTTATTCTTACTCAAACAGGACCAGTTCTCGTAGATTACCACGTTCGCTTTAATGACCCAGCAACTCAAGCAATTGTCCCTCTTATCACTTCTGACATCATAGAGATTCTTGAAGCAATGGAGATGAATCAATTAAGCTCATTCAAATTACAAGTAACCCATCAGTCTACAGTTGCTGTTGTTGTCGCAAGTAAAGGATATCCTTCTCAACCAGAAATTAATAAAGAGGTTGCTCCAATACCTCTGTCAATTAGAAATAACCTCATTATCGCTCAGCCATTTGTTTTTTATGGAGCTGTCAGTAAGAAAGGGGATAAAGCCCTCACAAATGGGGGAAGAAATGTGACTATAGTAGGAACTGGTAAAAATATTATCGAAGCTAACAAGCAAGCCTATGCATATATTGACTCTGTACAATTTGAAGGAGCTTGGCACCGACGTGATATAGGTAACCGTTTCTTTGAGAACTAAAGGGTGAATGAAACTCCTAAGGTAAACTGAACATCACTATTCTCATTGCTATATGCCTTAGTTGCTTTTGTATAATCTCTCTTTCCTACATAGGCAAGATTGGCATAAAAGTCAGCATCTACAAAAGAAATAAGATTCTCTATTCCAAAATTTCCACTCAGAGCTACACTAAGATTCTCTTGTACAACTAATCCTGAAGGAGAGGCCTCTAGGATTGAGTTCACCACACTATTAGGGGTAAAGTAGTTAATCTCACCATGCCTCATCCAAATGAGCTCTAGAGCGATTATTCTATCTTTTGGAAGTCGGTAGGCTACATCAAGTTGAAGGACATTGGCATCTCCTCCATATTCATACCCTAGATAATCAATATGGGAAACAAAGGAAGTTCCATTTCCATGATAACGACGGAATGTAAGGAAATCGACTAATTCGCGGCGATACAGAGCAGGACTTGTGGTAGCAAATTCTAATGAAGAGAAGAGAATTCCTTTACTAAGCGAATGAGCATATTCTACACCAACTAAATAGCCAGAAGCATCTGCTTGTGTTGCACCTTCATTAGGTGCTCTCGCTTGATCTAAGACAAACTGTCCATATATATTTAATCCATCAATAATCATCACATCAAGTTCAACATGGGCTATTGCATTGAACATTGTTCTACTATTGAGATTGTGAAATACGTTAGCTGGATTTAGATGTCTAAGGCTGAAAACATCATTTTGATACATGACGTTTTCTGAAATCGCAAAGGTAATTCTATCAATAGGACGAAACTCAAGTCGGTGGGCCATGAACATTTTAAATTCTTCATCTTGGCTATTGCCTTCTCCTGTATGAATATTTGTTTCAAAGAACATATTTGTCCAATCATAGGAGAATCTATCGCTAAAAGTAACAAATCTTACATATTCTTGGTAATCATCATGATCTGATATAACAAAGTTTCCAGAGTGACCATTACCCCAACGAATCTTGTCTCTAGAAAGGGAAAGGTTCCAATTATCTCCCCCTGTCGAAATTAATGCTCTTTTAGGTGTTTGGAAATCAATATCATAGGTACTACTCATCCAGTTTGTGAGAAAAGGCCTATTGTAGATTGAAGAATTTATAAGATAACTTCCAACTCCTGATGGTATCTTTATGATTCCTTCAGTCTTACTGAGATTAAATCGACCAAAATCATCCCCAAATCTAAATCTATTTCTTCCGTACTGTAAATCAGAATAGATATAGAGGAAATCAGAGAATGACATATCGAATCTTAATCGAAACATTGGCTTTCTTTCTGGAAATCCTACGACCCAATCTTGCTCATGTGTATACTCATCTATATTTGAATGAGTATACATCTCAGCGTTTAAATCAAAGTAGAAACCAAGATCAACAAGCCCATCGTATGAATAGCGAACTTCCTTATCTATTTCTCTTTTTATTCCTTGATAAAACTCTTTCATCCCATCAGATAATCTAGACTCATCAATACGAGAAAGGATGAGAGTCGCTTCAGCGCTACTCCATGGTCTTTTATTTGAAGGAGTTCCATATCCACTTACAAGGTAGAGAGCTTCTACATCATCATATATAAAAGAATCCATAGGGATAATAAACGTAGGAGATGAAGAGAATAGGGAGAAGGTTGTTACCACCAAGAAGGTGGTAACAAGGACGATATTCTTAACGTTAGGCTTCATGTTTTTTAACTCTTTTATAGGTGATACGAAACGCCAACAGTTATTTGGACATCACTTCTAGCAGGATTTGTACTCACGTTCCCTGGATTGGTGATATGAACAAAATCTACTTGTCCAAAGACATCAAGTCCAGAAAGAATGGTATACCCACCTTGAAGGCCAATAACTAAGGTCTTTTCAACACTATCTCTATCAGAAACATAGCTATCTAAATTGTTTCCTGGCTTATGTTCTGTAGTAGGTGTTGTTTCAAGAGAAGAACCATTTCCCCCACTTTCTGCAGCCCAGAGAGTCCATTTATCAAATGTTCCATGCATCATATAGAAAAGATTTGCTGTTGCGTGCCATGTACCAAAATCTTTATAGACAAATTGACCATTAAGAACAATAGCATCTCCGCCATATTTATACCCAAGGAACTCTTCTTGGTAATAAACTAATTCACTCATTTTTTCTCTAATTGCGACTACATAGTTAATTCCATATTCCCCTGGTGATTGCTCATAACTATTATTATCTCGTAAGTAGAGGTAAGGATCAGTTTGAGCCCATTCAAATGATCCATAAAGGAATCCATTAAGAACAGGATAGTTTCCTTGAGCTCCAACCATATATCCAATCGCAGTAGGAAGAGATCCGTTTGTCCCATTTACAGGTTCCCCTGGTAAAACAAATTCATCAATAGCTATTTGACCATAAATATTGAGGTGTTTTATTGGAGTAACATCCACTTCTAGTGCTAGCAATGAGTTTGCATTCGATCGAATATAATAGTTATGAAAAATTGCAGTTGGGCTTAAAATACGCAAATCAAGTGTATTATCTGCAGATTGATACATAATAGTTTCAGTAAGTGTAAAATTTAATTTATGGCTAAACATATTCCATTCAAGTCGATGAGCAAGAAACATATTTAAACCAGAAGTAACATATATCTGGTCCGTTGTGTAATCAATATAGCCACTGTAAGGTAATACTGGAGTGCTAGAATAATATTCACTTGGATGAGGGAAGAAACTTGTGAGGAAGGTGTATTTAAAGTTTTTTTCATAGGCAGTAAATCTTCCTACATTATGGTAGCTAAGGTGGTCTCCTAGCACGAAATTCCCATTCTTTCCGGGGCCCCAAGAGAGTTGCTCACGACCTA
Source organism: Spirochaetia bacterium (assembly GCA_009929055.1). GTDB lineage: Bacteria > Spirochaetota > Spirochaetia > Sphaerochaetales > Sphaerochaetaceae > SABI01. The sequence goes on from SABI01000020.1 coordinate 9,198, forward strand.
TTTGGACACTCCACCCGTCTCCACCTACTGCACCAAAAGCTCTGTATGGAATTGAAAAATCGAGCCGGAGAAAACCTCCCTTCCCATTTTCTAAAGGATAAAGTAAAAAGATGTTCGAAGTAATAGCACTTTTTCCATAAAGATTTGTAATAGGACCTACGCTATTATTTGCTATTTCAAAACGAGTCGCCGTAACAGGAAGAGACGAATAGCCATAAAAATGTTCACCTAAAGATGTATCTAAGGTAATGTCTAACAGAGGTTTTCTATCTTCGTAGGTATAAATCCAATCTTTTGGAAGGACAAAGTTCGTAGTGTCGGTGTGAAAATATCCCTCTATGTTGATATCGAGTCCAAAATCGACTACTTTTGCCTCTTCATACAATGTGTCATATACATAATTATAGACAATTTTTGCCTGATGAGTAAGATTCTTTTCATCAAGATCAAGGCGGTTGAGCATCAACATCAACTCATTTGCACTATAAGGGCCTGTGGTGGACGGAAGGGAAAACCCTTCACTAATATAAAGCTGAGTAATAGCCTCAAAAACAGGACTATCGACAGGGTATATCTATACTAAGACCGAATCTTGGACAGGAGGAGTCGAAAAGATACGAATAGAGTTGCCCACGATGCGTAACATGCGTATGGTGGACCTATGGGAAGGAAAAAACGGACATTTACTGGCGATTTCAAGTTGAAAGTAGCTTCTGAAGCACTAGCTGGCGAGAAAACAATTCAGGCAATTGCTGCTGAAAACAACATCTCTGTGAGTTTGGTAAGTACTTGGAAGAAGACTCTCCAACAGGAAGGACCTCGGTTCTTCAATGAGAAATCGAAGATCCAGAAGGAGCTTGAACAGCACCTAGAGGAACTTGAACGGGAGAAACAGTTGCTACTTGAAGAGTATGGTAAAAGCCAACTGGAGAACGTGCTACTCAAAAAAAAACTGAAAATCCAGGACTAAGAGATGAGCAGATCATCACTCCTGAGCTTTCGATCGAACTGCATGGTAAAACCTTTAGTATGAGTATTGCCGAGCAATGTCGCCTGTTAGGTGTATCGAGAAGTAGCTACTATTGGTGGCTTCGTCACAAGGATCAGATCAAGTCCTGTGATGAGGAACTTGCGTTGGTACAGGTTGTTCTCAATTGGTGGACAAATCATCCTGCGACTGGGTACCAGAAACTGGCTCGACAGTTACAGCTAGATGGGTATGAACGAGCAACTGAGAAGCGGGTAAGAAAGATTATGAGACGACTGGGAATTCGTGGTATTTCTCCTAAACCGAACACCTCTCGACAAGGGAAAGGGAAGCAACATAAGAAGTATCCCTACCTATTGAGAGGAAAGAAGATACGGCATGTGAACCAAGTCTGGGCAACAGATATTTCCTACGTGAGGCTTCCCAGTGGCATGGTCTACGTGGTGGCCATCATCGATCTGTTTAGCCGTAAGATTTTATCCCATCGGGTAAGTAACACCATGGATGTTGCGTTCTGCAAGGAATGTCTGTATGAAGCAATTGATCAGTATGGTGTACCGGCCATTTTTAATAGTGATCAAGGCAGCCAATTCACCAGCCTTGAGTTCCTAGCAATCCTTGAAGATCTCAAAGTTGAAATCAGCATGGATGGAGTCGGCAGGTGTCTGGATAACGTATTCATGGAGAGGACGTGGCGGACCCTAAAATATGAACATATCTTCCTTCACGACTATCGGACTCTCGGTGAGTTGAGAAGGGGCTTGAAGGAATTCATTGATTTCTTTAATGGAGAAAGGTTGCATCAAGGGTTGGCATATCAAACTCCAGATGCAGTCTATTATGGAGCATTTCCAATCAAGGAAATGGAACAACGGGTGGCTTGATTTTCGTAAGATTTCAAACCAACTGTCTAGACAAAGGGCTTAGGTCAATCTTTTGCTGATTCACGGGAGAATTAGCAAAAACAGTAGAACCTATAAACAAAGTAATTAACACAATTCCAATAACTTTTTTCATATCACTCTCCACTTTTTAATACGTTGTAGTGTATCACTAGATATACAAGAGTGCTATAAATAAAAGATAATTAATATTAAGAACTTTTAGGTTTAGAGATCACAAAAGAACATATTATTTTCCTATTAAGCACAATAACAAAAGGACTTATCAATTAAAGAAAAGAAAGAGTATTGCTACCGCTTGAAAAGTGGAAACAAGAGCTATATCCTTAATATTAGTGAACGCATTTTTTAATTCTTTATAAATGGTAGCTCACACCAATAGTTAATTGAATATCATTCTTTGTGGCATTAGTGCTTACATTTTCAGGGTTAACAATATTCACAAAATCAACTTGTCCAAAGACATCAAGGCCAGAAAGAATGGTGTACCCACCTTGAAGGCCTATAACTAAAGTTTTTTCAACGCTATCTCTCTTATTAATTTCAGTTTCAGGATACATATTATTACCTGTAATATGGTCACTCGTAGGAGTTGTTTCAAGAGAAGTTCCTACTGTTCCCTGCTCCTTTGACCAGAGAGTCCATTTATCATGAGTTCCATGCATCATATAAAATAGATTTGCTACTAGGTGCCATTTGCCAAACTCTTTATACCCAACTTGTCCATTAAGAACTATGGCATCTCCACCATATTTATACCCAAGAAAATCCTCTTGGTAATAAATACGTCTACCACGCAAATACTCACGAACAGCTACTACATAGTTGATACCATATTCTCCTGCTACTTGGTGGCGATTTCCGTTATCTCTAAGATAGAGATAAGGATCAGTAAGAGCCCACTCAAAAGATCCATAGAGAAAACCTTTTGATATAGGATAGTTCCCTTGGAGTCCAACCATATACGCTATAGCATTAGGATTAGCGTTTTCAACACCACTTGTAGCCTCTCCTGGTATTGCAAATTCATCTACTGCGATTTGAGTATAGATATTAAGGTGTTTAATCGGAGTAACATCAATTTCGAGTGCTAACATAGAGTTTGCATTCCCTCTAATATAATAGTTGTGAAATATTGCTGTCGGACTTAAAATTCTTAAGTCTAATGTATTCTCTAAGGATTGATACATAATTGCTTCAGTAAGGACGAGATTGACCTTCTCTTGAAATAATCTCCACTCTAGCCGGTGAGCAAGGAACATATTAATTCCGTTTAATACCATATCTTGATTAGTTTCATAATCAACATATCCACCATAGTCGTAACGAGTAACAGGAGTTACCGGGGTAGTAGCATAATCTGGTGGTTTATGATAATACTCACTCGGATGGGGGAAAAAGCTCGTTAATAAGGTGTATTTGAAGTGATTTGAATAGGTAGTTAATCTACCTACATTATGATAATTAAGGTGATCTCCTAATACAAAGTTCCCACTTTTACCAGGACCCCATGAGAGTTGTTCACGACCTACTTGAACACTCCACCTATTGCCTCCGAATGCCCCAAAAGCACGATAAGGCATACCAAAATCAAAATTTTCAAACCCATAATCATTAAAAAAGAAGAGATTAGAAGTGAATGCATATTTACCATACTGACCGGTAATAGGACCAACAGTATTATTAGAATCATAAAACCGAGCAGAAGTAACAGAAAATGAAGAAAGCCCATAGAAGTGCTCGCTTGGATGAGTCTCCAAGATTATATCCAAAAGTGGTTTTCTTTCTTCATAGGAATAAATCCAATCTTTTGGAAGGATAAAGTTTGTGGTATCTGTATGAACATACCCCTCGAGATTGATATCAAGTCCAAAATCGAAAATCTTTCCCTCTTCATATACTGTGTCATATACATATTCATAGAGAGTTTTTGCTTGACGAGTAAGACTTTTTTCATCAAGATTAAGATGAGAGAGCATCAACATCAACTCATTTGTACTGTAGGGGCCTGTAGTGGACGGAAGAGAGAATCCTTCACTAATGTAAAGCTGAGTCATTGCTTCAAAAACAGGACTATCAATTGGATATATCTTTTGCTGATTCACAGGGGAAGCGGCAAACACAATTGAACCCATGAAAAACGAAATAAAAACTATATAAAATAATTTTTTCACACTACTCTCCACCTATTTGATGTGTAAGTGTAGCACTACAAAGAAAAGAGTGCTAGAACATAAAATATTTGGTGGTAATTGTTGGATTTATTGAACTCTTTTCTCCTCTAATATAAATATAACTGTAACCAATAGTTATATTAGATGGTTTTTTAATTGACACTCCTGGTAAGGATAGATAGTATTCTTAAAGATGTATACATAAAGCAAGGAAGTATCTTCTGTGAAGAATGAAAAACAATCATTATTAAAACTCACAATTTTTATAGACATATTAGCTATAGACTTTTCTTGGTTTCTCGCCTACTACTTACGGTTTTTTATCTTACCTGGTGGAAAAGGGGACTTGTTTACCCTTTTTGTATGGTTAGCCCTTCTCGTCACTTTCTTGTTTTTGTTCATGCTAAGTAGGAATAGATTATATGAATCAAAGCTAGAAAAATCGTGGAAAAAAGAGTCAATCCAAATAATAAAAAGTTCCTTTCAAGTATTTTTAATACTTGCTGTTATACTCTACTACTTTTTTCCAGATCGAGTAAGTCGCGCAACTATTGCTATATTTTTTACCATTGTAACTATCACCCTTATAATAGGGAGAACGCATATTTTTAGTAGACTAAGAAAAGGATATGCAACTAACAAATACTTAACAAGGACACTCATTGTAGGATATGGGAAAAATCTTGAAGAATATGAAAAAGCTGTAAAAAGCTCCCCAATGAGTGGAGTTTCCATTATTGGTCATTATGATACGAACACCTCTTTTGTAAGTAATTTGCCAATTATTGAAGGAAATTCTTTACAAGAAGCAGTTTTCTTAGCACAAGCTGACCATATAGTAATTGGGTATCCACCAAATGAATTTGAAAAAGAAAAAATTATGCTGAATCAAGGATTAGAATTACCGAATCATAGAGTTGAGCTCCTCCCTTCATTGCCCAAGTCTTATATAGGAAATAAAATTAATGAGTATAAAATGATTCCAATATTGCACATAAACGCAGCAGATGTTGGGTTCCTTCAACGAATATTCAAACGATCTTTTGATATTACCTCTTGTTCAATTGGTGTGTTAATCCTCTCTCCCCTTCTCCTTATCATCGCTTTGTTAATAAAAACATCTTCTCCTGGCCCTATTATTTTTAAGCAAAAAAGGGTAACAAGAGGGGGAAAAGTATTTGTTATGTATAAATTTAGAAGTATGAGAAATGATATTCCTGAAGGTTCTGTCCGCTGGACAGAAGAGAATGACCCTCGAATCACGAAAATTGGAGCATTTTTAAGGAGAACGAGCTTAGATGAATTACCCCAATTTTTCAATGTAATAGGGGGCTCTATGAGTTTAATAGGACCTCGCCCAGAAAGACCTGAACTAGTAGAAAATTTTAATAATGAGATCTCTGGTTATAGAATGAGGCATCGTCTAAAAGCTGGAATAACTGGATGGTCACAAGTAAATGGATTAAGGGGCAACACCTCTTTAGAGAAAAGAATTGAATACGATTTATTTTATATTCAAAACTGGAGTTTCGTATTAGATATGAAAATTTTCTTTTTCACCTTCTTTAGAGGCTTCGTAAATGAGAACGCATATTAATGTTGGAGAATTGCATGATAAAAAAAACTCTTTTTATAACTAGTGTATTACTATTACTAGGTTCACTTTATATCTTTGGAAATAATGGAATAAAAGAAATACTTCCACAATTAGACGACTTATCGTATGAAGCTCTATTAAAAGGCGAAATAATAAGCTCAACTACCCTAGAAGGCAATAAAATTACTCAATTTTTTCCCCCTAATACGTATGGAGAAAAAAATGCAGCAATTGCTCAATTAGGAGAAAATAGCTTTTCACTTACAGCTCTTAGCTATATCCCCTACGGGCCAAAACTCAAAGCGATGAGTAAAGAAGAGAGACAACTTGCAATATTTAACACAATGAGAGCTATTTCTACTCAAGAAGGAATTACTTATATTTCCTTTAGGGCAGGAAACAAACCTCGTGTTCTTATCGAAAAATCACGCTATATTGAAGGACCTAAAAACCGAACAAGTAATATACCTGACCCAGTAGAGACAACTTTCCCCCTCAGCGCTAATAGTTATGTCTACCAAAAAGATTCTACTTTTAGTGGAAACGTCTACGAGCATATATATACAAACAGCCAAGATGAAATCTATGTGAGTATTAAAAACCTCGATTCTATGAGAGCCTATGGAATTGCTACTGCAGTACCAAAAGAGAAACTCTCAATAGCATTAGGAACATATCAACTAGAAGAGGGACTTCTTATGTACGCCCTCACTACAATTGTAGACAGAGAACCAAAAATCAAAGTCCTTTGGTATACTGTAGATCTCCCCTCTTCATTTAAACGAAGAGTTACGGCTTTGATGGAGTGGTTTGTAGCACGATTAGATACCCTTGAGATGAGTAATTAAAGATATGAATAAAAGTATAAAAACACTAATCACTATTATCACAATCATGGTGGCTCTCTTTACTTCTCAATTATTTGCAGCACAGCACACCTCAGTTCCAGTAGACCACCTAGCATACACAATAATCAAAGTGGGAGAAATTCGAGCTCTCATTGACAAACAAGCAGAAGCTCGCCCTTTTAGTGCTTATAAAGTAATCTCCTTATTAGAAGAGATGAAAGAACAAAAAATGAGATTATCGAAAAGTGAATTAACACAGATACAATCAACTATCGATGAACTACACACTCTTTATGGAACAACTGTTAGTACAGTAGAAGATCTATTTTCAACTGGGTTTTTAAGAACCTATGATGAAAAAACAAATATTGGAGCCTCTTTAGGTATTAATATTACCACACAACAAACAGCTCTCATTGGGACAAAAGAGATAGATAGTAGAAACTCACTCTCAGCTTTTATAAAAGGGGACTTAGGAAAGGCTATTTCATTTAATATGAACTTTGGTCTTTTATTCGATCAATTAAATAATCGCCCATTCTTAGATACTGAATTTACTATTCCCTGTGATGGGTTTTATATGCAACTTACTCAAGGTGGAGATGGGTTATATTCTATCCCTGATTATGAGTTCTACACAGGCATAGCAATGTCCCCTGAAATTGCAGCAACGTTCTTAGATGGAAAGATTACCTTACGATGGGGTGGAGTAAAGAGAGACTGGGGTGCGGGGCTAAACAACTTACTCATTTCAAAGAATGCCCGATCTTTCAATGGAATCGATATTAGTATAGATATCACTCCATGGCTCCGCTACAGTGTTGTAAATGGAGCCCTTGGAATATTCTCTCTTCACGACATTGATGGCGAACCTTTCTTTAGCGATAAATTAGCAGATCGTCCCTATTATCGTTTTGACAATAATATAAGTGCCCATAGAATCGAAATTGATGCAACGAAGAATCTCACACTCTCAATCTATGAAGCAGTTGTATGGAAGAAACGATTTGAATTAGGCTACCTCAACCCAATCTCAATCTACATGTTTGAACAAAATAACCTAGGAGACTTAGATGATGTCCTAGCTGGTCTCGACTTTTCTCTCATGGTAGCAAACAAAGTAAAATTATATGGTTCTATTGCAACTTCTGAAATGAATAGCTTTAAAAATGTTTTCACTACTCCAAGAAACATCCTTGCTTTCCAAACAGGAGTAGTGGTACCCCTCCCAATAGGGAACTTCTCTACATTCACCTTTCAATGGACATACCTCTCTCCATTCTTCTACTCACACTACCCAACAATGGAAAAGGTGGCGTCTCTTGAGTTAATTGATAATGTAGATGGAACTTATACTACAGATCGAGGAAATAAAATCGAGTATAATGCTTCACAGAAGATTACTACGGTAAATGGCATCACTTTTGATGATACTGAGAACACATGGTTATCACCAAACGGACGACTTAAAATAACTAAAGTGTTGGATGAAAATGAAGATCCTGTTCTTGGAGAGTATTCAGTATATGAAGCGAAGGCTGAGTCTGCTTATGTTCATAAGGGAGAGAGTCTTGGATATCCTCTTCACCCCAACTCACAAGAGTTCTTAGCTCAATTATTTATGATGTTTCCACAAGGATGGAGGGCAACAGCTAGTGCTACATACCAAGCTCGTAGTGGCCAATATGGATATGAAATAGAACAATATATGATTTATTCTAAAAGTAATGCTAATGGATATCCTGATAAAGATTTCTGGAACAATATCTTTGAACACCTCTTAACGATTAAATTAGAAGCAACTAAATCTTTTAACACCATGCCAATTGAAATTAATGGCTCTTATCGATTTACCACCACTTGGGAAAGGGGAATTAATAACCCTGCTTCTGATAAGATGAATGATGGCTTTGGTGGATGGACTCAGCCTTCTTATGACCATGTAGTGAGTTTAGGAGCCCGTATTTTCTTATAAACTGATTTCTTCATTCTATAAAGGTGGCAGATAGTTGATGAGACAAACATCATCATTATATGCCACCAACTCATATCTATATGATATACTCATAAACTATGAAGAAAGAGATGAAGCACCCTGATAAAATTAAGGTTCTTTTTGTAGTAGAAAGCTTTTCTACTGGGGTTTATTCTATTGTACATGATATTGCGTGTAATATAGACTCTGCCCACTTTGAAGTCTTAATTATTCATTCACTACGAGAAGATTCACCAAAAGATTATAAGAAAGATTTCTCAGACACAGGTGTGAACCTATTATATATTCCGATGGATACACCTCGCAATTTATTAAAATCAATAAAAGCAATAAGGGGCGTAATTAAAGAATTTAATCCACAAGTTATCCACCTCCACTCATCAATCGCTGGAGCAGTAGGAAGAATTGCTGCAAAACATCATTTTAGAGGATTACTACTCTATACTCCTCATGGATTTTCATTCTTAAAAAAAGATGTAAATAGAATAAAAAGATTGATATTCAAGGCAACAGAAAAAATTTTAGCAATATTCTTTGGTGGAACAATTCTTGCTATATCAAAAAATGAATATAACTTAGCAAAAAGTCTTACGAAACACCTCTTTTTAATAAGTAACTTTATAGATGTAAGAAAAATTCCATCAGGCAATATTGTGAGAAAGAATACAGTTATGATTTGTGGAAGAATATCGACCCCTCGAAATCCTTCATTATTTAATGCCATAGCCCTTGCCCTTCCAGAAGTTACTTTTATTTGGGTAGGTGATGGCCCTCTGAAGGATTTAATTACTGCCCCAAACATAACAATTACAGGATATCTATCGCGAAATGAAGCTTTACGCTTGGTAAGTGAGGCTACGATATATCTACAGACTTCTTTGTGGGAAGGTCTCTCTGTTTCTATCTTAGAAGCTATGGCATTAAAAAAAGGAGTTATTGCCTCTAATATTGAAGCTAATCAAGAACTTGTTGCACACAAGAAAACAGGCTTCTTATGCGAATTAGATTCATTAGAAGATTTTGTAAAAAGTATAAAAATATTGCTAAACGACGATAAATTAAGAGAAAACTTTGGAGAAGCAGGATTTACATCAGTAGTTGAGAATTTCGATCTTCCTATAGCTATAAAAAAATACGAATCGCTCTATTCAAGTAGCACCCAATACGAGTCTTAGAGGAACGTTTAATACTTTTTTGGCATTTCTTGTAATATTATCATTCCTAAGTTGTTTATATGTAATTAACAAGGTAGTAAATATTGATTATTTATTACTATTCGTTCATTATAAGTATAGTATATATATGTAT
>SABI01000241.1 GCA_009929055.1 Spirochaetia bacterium
GGAACAAGTATGAGTGGTGGAGTTGGTAAAATTGGGGGAACTGTTATTGGAGCCCTCATTATTGGAGTACTCAGTAATGGTCTTAACCTATTAGGAATTAACTCTTTCTGGCAGTATATTGTTAAGGGTGTGGTAATCCTTATTGCAGTATATGTCGACTTCTTAAAGAAAGGGAAAAAGGCTAATTAAACTTAGGTGGTAAAAACTAGGTATGCATCATAAGAAAAGGAGGATTTTCCTCCTTTTTTTATGTGCCTTATAGAATCATCTTACTTATAGTCATTACTCAAAAGGTGAAGGATCTCTTCATCTTCTTCAATCTCTGAAAAACGACCAACATCTTCATAGAATCTGTTATCGAGAGTATCATCATTGACCATACTCACTTCTCCAACAAGACAAGTTTCACCTTCTGCATAGAACCTATGATACATAAAAGGGGTTAAACAGATACTCATTCCAGGTTGTAGACGAACAATATCACCAGCTTTAATGTTAACTGATATCCCATCAATTGAAACTGTTAAAGGTTCCTCTGACAGTTCTTCAGAAGGGGTTGATACATATAATTGAATACAGAGCACCCCTCCTCCCCTATTAATAATATCTTCCATCTTATGTCGATGGAAATGCATAGGAGTTTCTTGATCAACTTCTACTATCATAATCTTTTCAGCATATACTTTGTTAGAATAATGCGTTGCGTTTCCATTTCTTAAGGTGAATAAAAAAAGTCCCCTCTTAGTGAAATCATTAGAGCCAAAATCGGTAATGTCCCATCCAAGCATACATGAAGTTATTTCATCAACTTCCTGGCCGACTAAAGCCCACTCTTTTGGTCCCCAAAAGGCCCAAGGTGGTAAATTAAAAGAATGCTTTGCTAAGAATTTCTTAGCCTTTCGTTGTATCTCATTTATTTCACTTCTCTTCATTTTTCCCTCTTTTGTATCAAATACCTTTAATGAGTAATTATGCCTTATTTTTATTCTTATATTTCAACAAGAATCTACTTATTACCATATTATACCATTAAATGAGCGATTTTTTAACGCATTACTTGAAATTTTTTTTTAGTATTTAGTTAAGAAACAAATATAATCATGGAGAATCTGGTGTTATAAGGGTTACTTACATCTTATTTAAAAAAATGATTCTCTATTCTTTTATGTAGTCTTGTTTTTGCCTAAAATTGAGGCAATTATTTTTTCGTTTTTTATGTTATAATTGCCAAAATGATTATCACTCATCCAAAAATCAATTCAAATAAGTACTCAACTATTTCTCTCTATACACTCAAAGCTGGAGAGATTTCAGTAACTATTAGTACTCTTGGAGCAACTATTATTAGTATTGTTACACCAGATAAAAACCATCAATTAGGTAATATTGTTCTGGGGTATGAGGATATTCATTCATATGAAATTGGTGAATGTTATTTTGGTTCTACTATTGGGCGCTATGCAGACCGAATAAGAAATGGAGAGTTTAAAATAGAGGGAGAGGTCTATTCCCTAAATATAAATGATCCTAAGGGGCACTCAGTGCATGGAGGAAGAGATGGTTTTAGCAATCAAAACTGGACTGTACAAAAAATAGAGGACTCAGGAAATCCAAGCATTTCTCTTTCCCTTACCTGCCTTGATAAAGAAATGGGGTATCCTGGCAATCTAGAAGTAATCGTTACTTACACATTAAATGCTATGGGAGATCTCATAATAGATTACGATGCATCTGTAGATAAAAGGTGTCCATTAAGCTTTACTAACCATACTTATTTCAATCTCTCCCAATGTGAAAAGATTTTTGACCACCATATAAAACTCAATTGTAGCGCCTATCTACCAACTGATGAGATGCAATTACCTACTGGAGAAATTTCCTCAGTATATTCGACCCCATTTGATTTAACCCATATAATCCCCATAGGACAAAAAATTCAATCTACTGGCGGTTTTGATCATGCCTATATTATAGATCGAGAAGAGAAAGAGAATTCCTCCTTAATTCTATGTGCACAGGTTCAAGAGCCAATGAGTGGCAGAACGCTTGATGTTTTCACCACATACCCTGTAATACTTTTCTACACTGGAAATGATTTACATAAGAATAATAAAGGCAAACCAGGAGCAAGCCAAACTCAATATGGTGGGTTTTGTATGGAAGCGCAAAACTATCCAAACAGCATGAATGAACCAAATTTTCCCTCTTACATTATATCCCCAGGGCAAAGGTTCTTTCACACAATCGTGTATTCTTTTGGAACTTATGGGTAACTAATTATGGTAATTTTTATTGGGTTGTTATAATAAAAGAAAGGAATATTTTTAAAATAATCAACATCTTACTTTTATTCTACTCGATGAATCAAAGCATTAAGAAGGTAAGCTATTCTCTTATAGAAAATAAAAATCTTATCCAATTCTTTTTTTTTGAAATGATATGCAACTATCTAGAGTATCACCATTATACAACATTCTTAGGTCGTCGTGCAATTATTCCTACTGAGAACATCGCTGCAAACAACATAATTACTACATAGGCACATATCAAAATATGCATTCGATTAAGACCGATTATAGAGAACAATGTTGATGTTACGATGGGCCCAAGTAGAGCTCCGACACTACCAGCTCCTATTAAATACATTAGCAGATGCTCCTGGACAAAAATGCGTGAACAGTACTCTATTAATAGAGGCCAAATGGGACCACAACCAAAACCAAGGATAAAAATTGTAATGAACAACAATCCTCTCCCTTGTTGAATAATCGGGAAAAAGAGCAGAAGAATAGCAATTAACATTATTCCCATATAAATCAATAGAGATTTAGAATGATTCTTTCTCATCCATATCATAGAGGTCAATCGAGAAACACCTAATCCTGTCCAATATAGAGATAGAGTGAAGGATGCATCTGCTGGTGTAAATGTCAACGATTCCTCAACGTATACTGCAAACCAATTGCCAATCGTGCTCTCTATAAATACATAAGCGAGCATAGTAAAAGAAAGTAATAAAAACGCATAAGATGATAACCCATTTGAGCTATGAATATTTTCATCTAAATCTATCTTTGAAGATACAAAATCCTTATTATGTGTGAATTTTTCATCATTTTTTGAGAATTTTACCCTATAATCTCTATTACTTTCATGAGAAACTGCCATGAAAGACTTCCAAGGTTGATATACTAAGAGCCATACTAAGGTACCTAGAGCTAAAGAAAATAGACCAATTAAATGCCCAATCATAGGTATAGAAACATTCAAGCTTAGTAATAAACCCACCAACATAGGTGCAATGAATGCTCCAAGGGCATAAAAGAATTGTGAAGTGTAAAGCATTCGATTTGTACCATTTGAAGAAGTGAGTAATGTTGTCCCGATGGATTCGACTAAGCCCCCTGCCCCTCCAATTATTAGCATTGTCATTACCAGAAAAGGAAAACTTGGTAAAATGCCGATGAAGAATAAACAAATTGATGATGCTAACAAGGAGCCTAAAACTATACCATACAGCGGTAGATGACGAGAAGAATGCAACCTTCCTATTATTATAGAACTAAAGGTGAATGCTACATATTGCAATGAAAAAATTATACCGAACGAAGCTATTGGAAATTCAAAATAGAAAGAAAACCACGTCACAAGCGCTGGTAAAGTATTTATCGATAGAGAAAACCCAGCAAGACTAATTACCAAGCCTATTCGACGCAAAGTGTTCAACATATATGTTATTGATGCTCCTCTATTTTAACTTCATAGTACATCACTCAGATCATTTGATAATGAGTACTCATGTATTCATC
>SABI01000242.1 GCA_009929055.1 Spirochaetia bacterium
TCCTATGAGTGAGTTGTACGATACGACTAAGATGCTTTCGGATGTGTCCGCAGGTTTAGGTGTAGGTATGGATAGGCTAGTGTTGGCTTACGGACAGATTAGGGCAGCTTCAGTACTGAGGGGGCAAGAGGTAAGGCAACTGACGGAAGCGGGAATACCTGTTATTGAGGAACTTAGAAAGAAATTTGTTGAGTTAGGTGAAACGGGGATTACTACTGCCGATGTGTTTGACAAGATTTCTGCAAGGTTAGTTCCTTTCTCTATGATTAAGGAGATGTTTGAGGATATGACCTCTGAGGGCGGTAAGTTCTACAAGATGCAAGAGATACAAGCAGAAACATTGAAAGGTAAGGTTTCTAACTTAAAAGATGCTTACCAAATTATGTTTGCGGAGATAGGAGAGAAAGGGGATGGCGTGTTAAAGGGTGCTGTTGATAGTGCAAGATGGCTGATAACTAACTACGAACAAGTAGGCAAAACCATAATGGAGTTAGTTGCTATTTATGGTATTTATAAAACATCTATTATTGCACTTACTGTATATAATAGGTTATATGCCGCCTCAGTATTATATAATGCTGTTGCAACAAAATCCATGAATGTAGTGCAATTAGGTTTCTTAGCTACAACAAATGCTCTTACTGCTGCACAAGCAAGGTTAAGGGCAGCTTTATTAGCTAATCCCTATGTCTTAGTTGGTGCTGCTGTGGCTGCTTTAGGTTATGGGTTATATAAGATGATTACATATCAAAATGAGGCACAAAAGGCACAGGCAAGATTAAATAAGAGTTTTTTAGAGTATGAAAAGTCTTTAAGTAAGGATGTAACTCAACTTAATATGCTCTATGGTGCTTTAAAGGCAGCCAAAGAGGGCACAGTACAGTATTCTAAAGCAAGAGATGCAATAGAAAAACAATACTCCCCTTATTTAGAAAAATTAAGGCAAGAGAGAGGTGGCGTATTAAATATTGTTGATGCCTATGAGTTATTGAGGCAAAAACTAATAGAAGTACAACAAGAAAGGGGCTATCAAAAAGCGATTGAGGCTGCTATGGATGATTATTCAGAGGGCATAGCCAAACAAGCGGAAAGACTTGGAAAAGAGATAGAAAGAAGTGCTCTTTCGGGGTTACAGAAGGAAACACTAAAAGCTGCCTTAATGGATGTGTTATGGGGGCGTACTGACTTTAGGGATATTGAAACGGGTACACAGCAACTCTTTGCAACGCTTACAGAGGTAGTGGGGTCTGAAAAAGAAGGCACTAAATATACAAGAAATGTCTTACAGCCTATATTAGACAAGGCAGTGGAGTTGAACAATGCTTTTAAGGATGTTCAAGAGAGTGCTCAGAGTATGTTTAAATCTGATGGTGGATTAATTGGGCCTGTTGTAGATATGAGCAAGGTTCTTAGTTCTTCTAAGGCTTGGGTTCAGACTATTGATGCTTTTATTAGGAAGCAAGGCATAGATGGCTTAGGGCTTGGGAAAAAGCAAGACGAATCACCCGAAGAATACATTGATAGGCTTAGGACAGAGTACGACACATTGGCAAAGCAGCTTTCATTGCGGTCTAAACTTGCGGGAGAAGATGTTAGTCAATTAACTAAAAGACTGAGTGACCTTAAAAGTATCTTTGGGATTATAGGCGTATCACCTACTGATGATACAAAAGAGGCAAAAGATTCTGCCGCTAAAAGACTACAAGAGGCAAGGGATAATGATAGATTACTTCAAGAAACTAAGTTCCAAGATGAGTTATTAAAGGCAACAGAGAATGGCTTTGCCAAGAAACAAGCTGCAATAGATAATGACTATAAACAATCACTTGCTAAGGCAGAGGTGTTTAAGAGAGAGAGGTTGCAATTACTTAGTGCTGCAGCAACTGAAAAAGCAGGTAAAAAAGTTGTAGTTTCTGACTTATCGGGAGAAGATTTAGCTACTTATAATGCACAAGTTGAAAATGCCACTAAGGTTAGGAATCAAGCTACTATAACTTTGGAGAAAGAAACTGCCGATGAGATAACTAAGATTTGGAAAGAGGTAAACGAAAAGACCTTATCGGATTATGATAGAGAGAAAGAAGCTATCAATGAAAAGTACAGATTACTTATAGAGAGAGCCAAAGATGCTGCAATGGCAGATAAAGACTTACAAGATATAAGAGAGAAAAATGCCAATGCATTATTATCTTTAGATGTAAAATATGCTTTAGAGAAAGTAGATTTAGAGCAAGAGACAAATAAGCAAGTTGCTAAGATAAGGAGAAATTATTATAACGAAGAATCTGAATTAAAGAAAATGCAGTTTCAACTCGATATTGATGCTGCAAATGAAAGAATTGCCATATTACAATTAGAACAAGATTTATCGGGTAAGGATAATTCAAGAGAGATTGAAAAAAATCTAAGTATAATAACCGCTTCTTTAGATGGTGCCTCCAAGACAAAACAAATGTATGTATCTATTATAGAAGATACTGCACCCGCAATAGGTAAAATTGGTAGTGCCTTAAAAGAACTTGGTGGTGTTTGGGAAGAGATTGGTGATATAGTTGAGGGAATTGCATCGAGTGCCCAAAATGTATCGGTTGTTCTTGATAGTAGTAGCAGTAAGGCCGATAAGGTTAGTGCGGGTATTCAAGGTGTTACAAACTTAGCTTTAATGGTTATTAATCAGATAGCTAAAAATAAACAAGCACAAGAAGATTGGAACTTATCTATTATTGATGGAGTGCATCAGATGTCTTTATTAAGGATTGAGGCAGAGGCATATCAACAAGCAAATATCTTTGGTGTTGAGAATCCATACGCAAGGGCTATTGCAGGTGCGAAAGAATATGCTGCTGCGATTGCTGCCTTAAATAAAGACTTTGCAAATGCTGCTGTTCAAACGGGAACTAAGAAAGTAGTTAGCGGTGGAAATGTCGTAGGAGGATTTGGTGCGGGTGCGGCTGCGGGTGCGGCAATAGGTGGTATGGCAATATCTTGGACAGGCCCATTTGCGTTGATAGGTGCTGCAATAGGTGCGGTTATTGGTGGTATAGTAGGGCTTATTTCAACTAAGAAAGTGCCTATTTGGGAGAGTTTAGCACAGAAATATGGGCAAGTATTCAATGAGAACTTTGAACTTAATCCCGAAATAATTGCTGACTATAAAAAATTGAATGACGAGGGTAAGGCGTTGGTTGATAATTGGGAGGAGATACGCAAAAAAGCTAAAGAGGCACAAGACGAGATGCGGCAGAACTTTAAAGATTTAGCAGGGGATATGGGTACTCAACTTTCTGATTCTCTTATTAAAGCGTTTACAGATGGAAATATCTATAATGCTATTGATAGCTTTGAGGATTATACTACTAAGGTAATTGAAAATATAATTAGTCAATTAGTCTTTGCTCAATATTTTCAGAAGTATTTAGATGAGTTACAAGCAAGGATGGATGCTTCTTTTGGAGTTGGTGAAGATGGAAAGTTACTTAGTCCTACCGACCCAAGAGTGGATTATAGCATTATTGACGACTTAACTTGGTTTGCAAAAGTATATAAAGAGGGATTGGGTGATTATGCGACTGCTTTAGAAGAATGGCAAAAGGCAATGGAGAAAGAGGGGATAAATATTCTTCAACCTACTGCGGGTGATGCTTCAAATGTAGGGCAAGGTATAAAGTCCATTACCGAACCTACCGCTAACCTCTTAGCTTCGTATGTTAATGCTATGAGAGCAGATGGCTCTAAGCGTACTATGTATGCCGAGAAGATAACCCCTATGGTTGGAAACATAAACGACACTTTATCTAATAGTTTGA
>SABI01000021.1 GCA_009929055.1 Spirochaetia bacterium
GCCCAACAACTTATAGCTACTGATACAGGAAGACCAGCAATGTGGGTTCCCATATATTCTACACTTGCCCATAAAGCAGTAAGAGGACCACCGAACCCACCTGGTCCTATGTTAGTTGTTTGGAGCTCTAATAGGAGCTCTTTCTCAAATTCCCTATACTTTGGTTCTGCATGATAACTGCCAACATCTCTAAGAAGGGCCCTTTTAGCAAGGATGGCACTCATTTCACTCGAGCCGCCAAGACCAACTCCCACGACTATAGGGGGACACGGTTTTCCTCCAGCTTCTTTTACCATCTGAAGAATTACCCCAATAACATCTTTGGCAGTACTTGTAGGATTAAGCATTTTTGTTGCGCTACAATTTTCACTTCCAAACCCTTTTAGGAGGAAATGAAGAGAAAGGGCTCCCTCTTTTTGAGTCCCATAGTGGATAACAAAGGGGAGGTTATTAAGAGTATTTTTTCTCACAAAAAGGGGCTCTTCTACGATAGAATAACGGAAATGTCCTTCCTCTATTGCCTTTGTGGCTCCTTCGGTAACTGCTTTTTCTACGTCTAACATCGAAAAAGATGCTTTTGGTCCAATATCTGCAAAAGCAATTAGCATTCCCGTATCTTGACACATGGGGGTCTGCTTAGAAGAAGAAATATCTAGATTTTTTAAAATCATAGTGAGAACTAAAAGGGAAGCTTCTAATTGTTTAGATTCTTTTGATTCTTTCTCGCTCCTTTTTAATGCTTCACTATAAGAATCCTTCATAGAAACAAGGGCCTGCAGGAGAGGTTTCTCTAGTTGAGTCGATGCGAGAATTAATGCATTTTGTATCGAAGAAACTAATTCACTATAGATTTTTTGATTCAATTCAGGCTCCTTCTTTGAAGAATAAAAAGTAATAATAACCCAAGAATAATTCCGAGAACTCCCCCTATACTATTAAAGAGAAGATCTAAGAATTCTCTACTTCGGCTAAATAAAGGTTGTACAATCTCAATAAGAAAGCCAATAGTAAAGACAACAAAAAAAGTAACTATAATCCTTCTCATATTACTATATAGATATTCTTTTAATGTCCAAATCCCTTCAATTTTAGCTAAGGCAATACTAATTGTCCCCGAAACACCTACATAGGCAATCAGGTGCATAATTTTATCACTAAAGGGGAATAATGAGAGGGGCTTTGCTAGGTCAGAGGAAGGAAGAAGAGATAATATTGTAACTAACAAGGTAATAAGAGGGCTCACTAGACGGGCAAATACTTGTAGATACATAACCTTTTTTTTCACTTAATCCACTCTCCTTGATATACATGTTGTTCTTTCATACTCTTTTCTAGAGATTGCAAAAAATATCCTTTATCAGGGAAATCTCTAGGAGCAGCAAGTCTATGCTTGGGAGTATCACTCACAAGGCGCTGAATTACAATATCTTTAGGGATGTGGGTGAGAAATAGTATTGTGTTATACAAATGGTCTGCCATATCCGGAACTTCAACTTCTCCCCTTTTATACGCTTCATAGAGCTTTGTACCTGCTACTACATGTAAATTATGAATCTTAACTGCATCACTCTCTACTTCCCTTATAAGAGAAGCTGTTCTTAGTATATGTTGATCTGTTTCTCCAGGAATCCCTAATATGATATGGGTCGAGACTTCAATACCTCCCCCCTTAAGGAGAGAGACAGCACGTTTATAATCTTCTACTGTGTGTCCCCTATTAAGATATTTCAGCGACTCTTCATTTCCACTTTGGAGTCCTAGCTCTACCCACACACTCATAACTTTTTTCTTATACGAAAGGAGTAGATCAACAACATCATGCGTAATACAGTCTGGTCGAGTTGAAATAATGAGTTCCACATACTCTCCACTACTTAATGCTCGATCATAAAGCATTTTTAAGTGCTCAACAGTATCGAATGTATTGGTATATGCTTGGAAATAAATACTTCTTTTCGTTGAAGGAAAGCGAGTGTCGAGATAGGCTTTCCCTTTGAGAATCTGCTCATCAATGGCACTAAGACGTGTAGCCATACTATCATCAAAAGGGTGAGGAATTTTATTGTCGATATCTTTTTCAAATGAGCTCTTACGGGTAAAATTACTCTCGTGTGTCCTTAAATAGACAGAGGAAGAGCCTAATGCATCACAATAAATACATCCCCCCGAGTGTTTACTTGAGCGATGAGGGCAGGTAAAACCTCCATCTATTCCAATTCGATATACTTTAGTCCCATATCTATTTAATAAATAGACGGTATAGTCATTCCACCTTGTATACATCAGCGAACCTCAACAAATAAGGCTGCATTAAGATTATTATCGAGGGCGAAACCAAAAAGTAAGTCTGTATTTCGAATTGAAAACCCTAATCCAACAGTTCCTACAAGATCTATATCGTGGGAAAAATCAATACTAGGAGAAGTTTCAACTTCATACCTAGCTCCTTGATAGATATCGCTTGCCTCTTTACCTTGAAAACCAACTCGCACACTTGTTTTTAACACTACTGGTATAGGAGATTTCACAAACCAATGGAAATAAGAGAGGCCTCCGATTATCATATCTTTTACAATTAAGCTTGAAGGTATGGTAATAATCCCATCAAACCCACCATAGCTGAAGTAGTCATCAACATGGGCACTCACTGAGTGAGTTGAGCCAGCTTTAAGATCTATGAGAAGAGAGTCATTGTATCCAAGGGGGAAGGCTTGTTTTACTCGAATATTAGCTTTATATCCAATCTTATTATCTATAAATAGGGTTCCTAAAAGATCAATACGTGTACCACGAGCAGGGAAAAGGGTAAACTTCTGATACGCATGCACCCCTGAGAACGTAATTGATGTACTGTTAAGAGAAGTAAAGGTAGAATCATTATTTCTATACCAGACTGATTCAAATTCAGCACTTATTCTACCAGTTGTATAGGGGGAAGCAAGGTATTCAAAGAAGAGAACAGGGGCAACATAATGGTCAGCACCATATTCGGTTAATGATGGATTAGATGCATCAAACGCATGCAATGTTCCCCTTTGATATCTCCCTAATACTCCAAGTCGGTAGGAGTCGGCCCATGTATAGGCGATATCAGAAGTGATTTCAAGGAAATCTTTTTCAGCTACATTAAAAGAAAATTCTAGATTGGGAATAATGAATTTATATGAATGAAAAGAAATAGTAAAATTGGGGTTAAAAAAGAAAGAGAAATTAGAATCAGGGGAATAGGTGAACGTAGTTGAACCAAACACCCCAATTCCAAAGCTATTATTTCTTTGTTCAAATTCCCTCGCATGGATATTTAAAATTCCATGAGGAAGCCCACCAAAGTTATAGCGAATATTAGAAAGGCTATATGATACAGTTTCATATTGGTTAAGCTCTTTTTCTTCATTTAAGAGAAAATGTAAGTCATCAAGGGTTTCTTTACCTAAAAAGGATGAAGAGAATTTGTAATATTTCTTAATGGGGAAATCTCTTAACCCTAAGGAACTTTTTTCTACTGGGGTAAAAACAACTTTATCAATTTCTATTTCAGGTAAATAGAAATAAGAACCCTTCCTGTCAGGATTGACGGGAGAGCACTCTCTCATTGCACAGATTTCTTCACTAAGGGCAGCAATTTTCTCTTCCATTTCAAGAGCACATGCTTCTCCAATCATCATAATTTCTTTAAAAGAAGGAAAAGCGAGGATTCCATAGTCTTCTACTAACGGAGAGAATAAGAGATGAGCTTCAGGAATTTGGTCTACTACTGTATTCTTTGTGAGGATGATAGCAAGCTGACCAAGAATTGAAACGAGTGAATTAAGATCATCTTTAGTAACTGTGTAATCAACTGCATTCACATCAACAGCAATGATTATGTCTGCTCCCATCTCTTTTGCCACATCTATAGGGAGGTTGTTTACAAGACCTCCGTCGATAATTAACTCTTCCTTTACAATAGCGGGAGAAAATATGCCCGGAATTGAGATACTTGCTCTAATACTTTTAACAAGGGATCCACTAGAGAAGACAACCTCTTCTCCAGTTACTAAATTTGTCCCCACACATCGAAAGGGGATGGGAAGATGATTAAAATTAGTAATAGAAGAGGTGTTCACAAGGGCAGAATTAAGCATTTCTAGAATTTTTTGATCCCCAATTAATCCACTTGCTTTTCCTATCCCCCTTGTATCAAATGTTAGATTAAAAATATTGTCTCTGTGGTCTGCAAAACTAGAAATTATTGGCTTTTGAAAAGAGGCTGGAGAGACGGCAAAAAGCTCAACCATATCGTATGAGGCGATGAGCTCTCTCATATCTTTTGGTGAGTAGCCAGCTGCATACATTCCTCCCACAAGGGCACCCATGCTTGTTCCTACCACCATATCAATGGGGATATTATGCCTTTCAAGGGCTTCAATAATTGGAATATGGGCAAATCCTCTTGCTCCTCCACCAGAAAGGACAAGGGCGACTTTAACTTCTTCATTCCATTTATGTTCTATATCAATTGCCCCTAATTTAAAAGGCATAATTAATAAACACACAAGGATGATAGATACTCTTACCAAGGAACGTAACCTCTTATTTTTCATACTCCCAACTTTGATCCGATGATATGTGGATTTCCATTCACAAAAGAGGAAGCATCCATCTCTTTCTTTTTTGCTATTTGTACACGAGAGGCATATATAAACGCATCAGAGCAGGCTATTTTCAACCCTTTCTTTTTATCGAAGCTAACAACTGTTCCAGGGGGCACTTCATTATTTACTTCTTTTCCAACTTCCCCTATAGGTAGGGAAACTCCTGCTAATATAAGCATCTCTCCATTAAACGTCGTAGAGGCTTTAGGCCATGGATAATAGGCTCTAATTTTTGCATGAATAGAGGCAGCTGAAGAGGCAAAATCTATTATTCCATCCTCTTTAGAGAGGAGCTGGGTAAATGTTGCTTCTTCTTCTTTTTGAACAACTTCTTTTTCTCTATAAGAGTCATATCCTTGTAGAGTGTTTACGATAAGAGAGGCAGCTAATGGAGCTACTTTACTTGCGAGGTCTTCACTATGTTCTTCTCCTGTTAATGGAAAAGAGATACTATTAAGGATGTTACCACTATCTATCTCTTTGACAATTCTTTGGATGGAGATTCCAGTTTCTCTATCTTGATTTAAAATAGCATAGTGTAGAGGTGCACTTCCTCTATGAAGAGGAAGGAGAGATGGGTGAATATTCAAGGCATCTATAGAGAATAATTGTAAGAATTTAGGACCAAAATAGTGACTGGTAGCAAAACTAATTAATAAGTTTGGTGAATATGATGCAACTTGTTGTCGAATTTCTTTGTTGAGTCTATCTGCTTCAATTACTGTAATAGAATTCTCTAATGCAGCTTTCTTTACAGGAACAGGTATCAACTCATGCCCTCTTTTGCCTGGTTTATCAGGGTGGGTGAGAACCGCAACTACTTCAAAATGTTTGTTCAATTCAAGCAAAGTGGGGACTGCTATTTCAGGGTTACCTGCGAACACAATGCGAAAAGGGAATGTATCCATGTAATTCTCCTCTACACCCGTCTCTTATGCTTTCGGTTATAGGCTTTCACCAATTTCTCCCTTTCAATCTCCTCCATTCTATCAATAAAGAGAGTTCCTTGAAGGTGATCATATTCGTGTTGTATCACCCTCGCAAGAAGCCCTTCTGCTTTTAAGGTAAATGACTTACCTTTCACATCTTGTGCTTGAACAGTAACACTAAGGGGTCTTACTATATCGTAATACATTCCTGGAATGCTTAAACATCCCTCTTCATAAGAGCCTACTTCATGACTCATCTCTATGATCTCAGGATTAATAAAAGCAATCTTTTCGTTTGCTTTACGTGTATCAACTACAAAGAATCGTTTCAGAACCCCCACTTGTGGAGCCGCAAGTCCAATGCCATCAGCTTCTTCCATGGTTTCAAACATTGCATCAATGAGCATCGTAAGGGCAGAATCAAATTCTGTAACTCTCTTAGTTTTTTCGCGAAGTACTTCTTCGCCTAATGTATAAATATCTAACATATACACATAATATCCTTATTCATTTAGAGGGTCAACTTCATAATATATGTAGAGGGTCTACATCTATTTCAAGATAGGTATTTCTTACCACTTTATGGTTATGTTGTATATATGAAACAACTTGTAATAGACTTTTCACATCTTTACTTCTTAGCATAAGATGAAAGCGCCAATTATTGTTTATTTTTTCTATTGGGCATTCACTTAGCCCGATAAGATCTACAACATCTTTTGGAAGGTGCTTTATTGCCGCTGTAGCAAGAGCTCCTATTGCATTGATCTCTTTTTCACACACAGCCTTCACTTTTCCCCTCACCACCATATTTACAAGACGACTATATGGGGGAAACTGTGTCTCTTTTCGTACTTGGAGTTCAGTTTCATAAAAATCAGTAGGATTATTACTCGTTGCCATTTGAATTGCAAAGTTTTGAGCATGGTAGGTTTGAACAATTACTTTCCCTTCGTTGTTATACCTTCCGCTCCTTCCACTTACTTGGAGAATAAGAGAAAAGGTTCGCTCTTGGGAGCGAAAATCGGGAAGGTTTAATGCTGAGTCAGCTAATACAATCCCTACTAAGTCTACTTTAGGAAAATTAAGTCCTTTTGCCACCATTTGTGTCCCTAAAAGGATATCTATTTCTCCCTTTTGAAATCGATCAAGAATATCTTTTACTTCACCCTTCTTTTTACTCACATCAGCATCAATGCGACAAATTGTAGCATGAGGAAACTTTTTCTGAATCTCCTCTTCTACCATCTGAGTTCCAAACCCACCATACCCTACATCAAGAGAGCTACAGGTAGGGCACACTCTAATAGGCCTAGTTTTGTAGTTACAATAATGGCATACCATGGTGTGTTCACTCTTATGATACGTGAGTGAAACAGAGCAATGGGGACAACTCATTTCATATCCACAGGAGTTGCAATGGAAAAAGTAAGAAAATCCTCTTCTATTTAGAAATAAAATCACTTGTCTTTTGTTTAATAGAGTTTCTTTCATACGTTTCGATAATAATCTCGAAATCATCTCTTTTTCTTGTAGCATATCGACAACAGTAACTTCGGGAAGATTTCCCCCAGAAACTCTCTCAGTAAGATTATGCCTTACAACTTGCCCCTCTTTCATCATTGCCCAAGCTTCTAAGGAGGGGGTAGCACTACCCATCACTATCTTAGAGTTATGAACAGAGGCAATCTTTTGAGCAACTTGACGAGCGTGGTAGCG
Source organism: Spirochaetia bacterium (assembly GCA_009929055.1). Taxonomy (GTDB): domain Bacteria; phylum Spirochaetota; class Spirochaetia; order Sphaerochaetales; family Sphaerochaetaceae; genus SABI01. The sequence goes on from SABI01000021.1 coordinate 7,283, forward strand.
AGGTGTGTTCCCCGCTTTATAAGTTTGTTCGTGTTCCTCATCAATAATAATGAGCCCTAGATTGTGTATAGGGGCAAAAATTGCAGAGCGGGCCCCTATTATAATATCAACTTCTTTCCGTTGTATTCTTTTCCACTCTTTTAATCGTTGAGAGCCACTCATTTTTGAGTGGAGTATTGCAACTCTATTTTGGAAACGAGTAGAAAGCTGCGTAACAAGTTGGTAGGTAAGGGTAATTTCTGGAACAAGATAGATAACTTGCTTTCCTTGCTTGATTACATTTGTAGCAATATGGAAAAACACTTCAGTTTTCCCACTTCCTGTTATCCCATATAGATAGTGGAGAGATTCTTTTGAACTAAGCACCCCCTCAACAGCATTACGTTGATCATTACTGAGCTTATCTTCACTAATAGTTAAGGTTTCGTAATCTGCACCAAATGATTCATCAAGATCTTTCTCTCTCTTTTTTGAAGGAATCATTGCACTCAAGGCTTCTCCTTCACTACAGAAATAGAATTTACTCATCCAAACAGCGAGTTTAATATGATAATGAGTAAATAAGGGTTCTTTGTCGACTACTTTGATAACATCTTTAATAGCATAGGAAGCCTCTTCAATCTCACTTATTACTTCTACGGTGAAAGCGGTAATTTCTTTGGTACCAAAAGGGACAACAACCCTCATTCCTACTTCAATATGAAGGAGAGTAGGATCAAAGGCATAGGTAAAGCGAGTAAAAAGTGGTTTTGCTACAACCACAGAGATATACATCAACTACTCCCCTTTCTCTTGATTGGAAGGTTGAGGAACCCAGCTAACATTTGTAAATCTTGCCACACAGCTCCTTTTAAGCTCTCATTTCTTAGTACTGCTGAGGGATGATAAGTAACCAACAAAGGAATTGAATGATAATTATAGAACTGTCCCCTTAAAGAAGAAAGAGTTCCCTTTTTTCCTAGGATATGGTTAGAAGCTACTTTCCCTAAGCACAGGATTGCTTCTGGTTTAATAAGGGCAATTTGTTTTTCAAGAAAAGGGAAACACGTCGTTAATTCAGAATTCTCTGGGTCTCTATTTAATGGGGGTCTACACTTTACTACATTTGTAATAAACACATTCTCCTTTCGGTTTAAAGAAATTGCCTTAAGCCAGCTCTCTAAATATACACCCGCTTCTCCTACAAAAGGAATCCCTGCTACATCTTCTGACCCACCCGGCCCTTCTCCAATAATCATCACCTTTGCATTAATAACCCCTTCTCCAGGTACCGCATGCGTCCTTTTCTCACTTAAAGGACATCTAGAGCAGCTTTTAATTAAAGAGGCAAGTTGATGAATATTAGAAATTTCTATTGTTTCTATGAATTGATCTTTTGGTTCTTTTATCACAGATTGAACATAACTAGAGAAATCTGGGATATCCTGTGACTCTCCTTTATCCCCAACATACTGCTCAACTTCATCATAAAAGTTCCACATGTTTATAAGGTTGTGGTGTAATCTTTCTCTTTTCTCTTGTGTCTCATGATCCATTATATTCTATCCTATATAAGTACAGTCCATCTGGAGGTGCTGTTCGTAATGCTTTTAACCTATCTCTAGATGCTAATATAGCCCTCATCTCTTCTACTGGTGCCCCTTTTTCCCCTAATTGTAGCATAGTTCCCACCATACTTCTCACTTGATGCATCATAAAGGCATTTGCCTTTACAACATACATCAAAACTGTTGATGAAAAGAGGTCTTTTTCTAGAGTGAAATAGGATACCATAAGATCTCTGATTCTTGAAAGGCTTTGATCTTGACTCGCACAAAAAGATGAAAAATTATGGGTCCCTACAAGAACAGCAGCATACTCATTTAAAAGATTAATATCAGGAAGATGAGTCACTCTGCAGACTCTTCCTTTATCAAAAGGGGTAAAAGAATCGAAATCTTTAATCATATAATGGTATTCTCGTGAAATTGAACTAAACCTCGCATGAAAATTTTCTCCTACTTCACTTCCCTCAACAATTCTTATTTCATGATTAAGATAGTGGTGAAGAGCCTCAGGAAATGAAGAGGCGGGGATAGAGAGATTAGAAGTATCAAAATGGGCGACCTGTCCAAGGGCATGCACTTTTGAATCAGTCCTTCCCGACCCATGAACCTTTACTTGCTCTTTTAGAATTTTGCAGAGAGCCTTTTCTATACACTCTTGGATAGAGGGGCCATTATGTTGTTTTTGCCATCCATAAAAAGGGGCCCCATCATAAGAAATTACTAATTTTATCCTTCGTTTTCCCTCCATCAGGGGAAAGTGGGTTGGCCTTACTGGTCGAGTAATAGTATTCACATGCTTGCCTCTATCACAGTATATGCGATAGCTATGTGTTTTTCATGAGAGATTGATAAGTGGATAGAAGTAAGATTTTTTGGTAGTAAATCTTTTACGTTATCACTAAAGATATAATGGGGTCTTCCTAATTCATCGTTCACTACACAAATATCTCTTGGGGCAATTTTTCTAAAGCCAGTATGGAGGGCCTTAACAAAAGCCTCTTTGGCTGCAAACCTTGATGCTAGATATGCTTCTTTCCCTTGTTGAGGAATATTCTCTATTTCGACGGGGTGAAAAAGACGATTAATAACAAAAGGGGTCATATGAGAATCATTCATTCTCTCAATATCTACTATATCAACACCGATACCGTATATCACTTAGAAACCTCATCGTTTAAAGGATTCTCTCCTTCACTTTTTTGGTAAAACACCTTTATTCTCTCGGGGTTTGTTGATAAAGAGACGTCAATATTGAAAAGAGACTCATCATAAGAGAGGGCAACTTGAGTTACTGCTACCCCTGTTGAAGCAACAAAAGAGAAGTCTGCTACTGCCTGAATAGCACGAGGGTTAATAAGTGCTAAATATTTTTGTTGAGCTTTTAACGTTAATTCAACAGTTTCTTCCAATGTGCTCACAGCTTCATATCCAGTTGGATGAATTATTTTAAGGGGAATTTCTATCGTTTGAGAGCCAACGAGAGAAAGGGTTACAACAAGATAGAGGGCGATAGCTATTAGGAGAGAAAATATTTTAGCAGGCCAATTTTGGAGGATAGTCTTGATTGTTTTATTCGATTTCATCTGCTTGCCCATCCCCTGAATCTTTTTTATCGACATCTTGATAACTAAATAACGCTAATAGCCTCTGCTTTACATCTACTGGTTTTAAGTCATAAAATATGTTTGCGTTATAGGTGAGGCTAATTTTTCCCGTCTCTTCAGAGACAACAAGGACTATGGCATCAGACTCTTCTGCAAGGCCTAGCGCTGCTCTGTGGCGCGTTCCGAATGACTTTTTAATACTTGTTTGTTCACTCAACGGAAGGTAGACCCCTGCTGCTTGAATTTTACCCCCACTAATAACAACCGCTCCATCGTGAAGAGGAGTATCATGGTCAAAAATAGTGAGTAATAATGCACTTGAGAGATCTGCATTAAGACGGGTTCCTGTATCAACAATACCTTTAACCCCTAAGTTTCTTGTAAAAACTATAAGGGCCCCTCTGTTTTTGCTAATCAACACATTACATGCATTGAGAATAATATCTATTTGTTCGCTTGTTGTTTGCACCCCAATTCTAAAGAATCTATTTTGTCCACTAAATACTTGTGTAAAAGCTCTTCTTAGTTCAGGTTGATACACAATAATGATAAAAATGATGAAAGGAATGGTAATATAGCGAAAGAGATATAAAAACATTTCTAAATTGAGGAGGACTGATATGATGTACAGGGCAACGTACCACATCATAATGCGGGCTATTTGTTGAGCTTTTGTTTGTTGTATTGCCGTATGAAATCGATACAGAAGATAGCTTAAAATCCCTATTTGAATAACAGGTGCAACTAGGTTCCATGCAGCCGATAAAAAGTTAACCATTTACTTTATTGAACTCCTCTCTCTTCCCTTTCATCTTCAGCCCAATCAAGGGTACGCTCCACAGCTTTACTCCAATAATGACATTTTTTGTTTTTCTCTTGTTCACTCATGGTTGGAACCCATCGGGATTTCTCTTTCCATTGAGTAGAGATATCATTAATATCTTTCCAAAATCCTACCGTTAACCCAGCTGCGTATGCAGCACCTAATGCCGTAGTCTCAGTTACTTGTGGCCTTATTACAGGTACTTGTAATAAGTCTGCCTGAAATTCCATTAAAGGTCTACTATTTGTAAGGCCTCCATCAACTCTTAACTCATTTATCTTAATATCGGCATCTTTTTCAATAGCATCGAAAATATCTTTTGCTTGAAATGCCGTTGATTCAAGAGCTGCTCTGCAAATATGGGCTTTTGTTGCATACCCAGTAAGACCAGCAATAATACCTCTAGCATCACTCCTCCAGTAGGGGGCATACAATCCACTAAAGGCAGGAACCATATAGACTCCTCCACAATCAGAAACTGATTCAGCTAATGTATCTACCTCTGGGGCACTTTTTACTAATTGGAGGCTATCTCTTAGCCATTGAACAAGAGAACCAGCGACTGCAATCGATCCTTCAAAGGCATAATAAGGCTTTTTCCCTTTCTCGCTAAATGCAACAGTAGTGAGGAGCCCGGCGGTTGAAAATCGTAAAGATTCTCCAGTGTTTACTAATAAGAAACATCCTGTCCCATAGGTGTTTTTTGCTTTCCCACTTTCAAAACAAGCTTGTCCAAAAAGAGCTGCCTGCTGATCTCCTAAAATTCCAGCTACAGGTATCTCACCCTGTAGAAATCCATCTTTATCACTTACTCCATAAATTTCTCCAAAAGAGGGGACTATAGTAGGGAGAGCGCAAAGGGGAATATCAAAAAGATCGAGTAAATATTGATCCCATGTGAGAGTTTCAATATTCATCAAGGCATATCTGCTCGCATTTGTAGCATCTGTAATAACAACTTTTTTATCTTTACCAAGTAATGAATAGATTAAGAAGCTATCGATGGTTCCAAAGACGACCTTTCCCAGTTCTGCATCTCGTTTTAAAGAGGAGTCGTTTTGTAACATCCAAGAAATTTTACTTGCAGAAAAATAGGGACTAAAAACAAGTCCACTATGAGAAGTAAACTCTTTTATTGTAGTTTTTTGTTTGATAGAGTCAATAACCTCATCACCACGTAAATCTTGCCATACTATTGCTTTGTGGCGAATCTTCCCTGTAGATGGTTCCCATGCAAGAATAGTTTCTCTTTGGTTGGTAACTCCTATAGAAACAATATCGTGGGGACTAGCATGAACTTTCTCCATTGCTTCAGTTATGACTTTTTGACTATTTTCCCATATTTCTAAAGGATCATGTTCTACCCAACCTGGCTTTACAAAGTATTGATGGTGTTCTAGTTGAGCAGAAGAACAGATCTCTCCTTCATGATTAAATAAAATGGCTCTAGTACTCGTGGTTCCTTGATCAAGCGCCATTACATACTTCATAGTTGTTCCCTCTTTTTATCTTATTTATAGGATTAGTATATCTTTTTTCATAAAAACTCGCCACATGTAATTTGAGACTAAATTGAGAGTCTATGGTATACTAGAGCAACTGGGAGAACATAGATGACTTTATCTGAAGTAGTGAAATTAGTAGATGGCAATGTACTGTGTGGAGAAGATGATTTACAACGTAATGTAATTCATGGATTTTCATCTGATTTAATGAGTGATGTTCTCACCTTACTTGATGATGATATCTTGCTAATTACTGGATTATCTAACAACCAATCAATTAGAACAGCTGAAATGTCTGACATTCGTCAAATACTATTTGTGAGAAATAAACTCCCTACGAAAACAATGATTCAGATGGCTCAAGAACATAATATTACTATTATTACCACTAAATATTCGATGTTTAAAGCAAGTGGACTTCTTTTTTCCTCTGGCTTGGCACCAGTGTACTAAAGGAGATGCTAACATGCTCCTACAATATGATGTAAAGGCAAAAGATTTTTCTTCTGCTGGATCAGTTTCAAGTGCCATAAAAAAAGTATTAAAACAGCTCAATATAGACCCATCAGTCATAAAACGTATTATTGTTGCCTTATATGAAGCTGAAGTAAACATAGTTGCCCACTCTTTTGGAGGAAGTATAGAATGTACAATAACAGCAGATACTGTCACCTTAGTGATTGCTGATACTGGACCTGGAATTCCCAATTTAGAAAAAGCGATGCTTGAAGGTTTTTCAACCGCAACCGATGAAGTAAGAGAAATGGGGTTTGGTGCAGGGATGGGACTATCTAACATTAAGAAAAATAGTGACACCCTTGAGATCCAAACGGCAGCGAATTCACCTACAATCCTTACCATTTCATTCATTATTTCACAAGGATAGTAGTGTATGCCAATATCAAAAGCTTTCCATCATTCACTTACAGTCAATACACATATGTGTAAGGGGTGTACCCATTGCATGAAAGTATGCCCTACTCACGCAATTCGTATTGTCAATGGAAAAGCTCTTGTAGACCCTAAACGCTGTATAGATTGTGGGCAATGTTTAGACGTGTGCCCACATAAAGCTATTGGAATAGAACAAGAAGATTTTAATCAAATATTTTCATATACACATCGTGTTGTTATTATCCCAACGACCCTTATTGGACAGTTTGATGATGATGTGAGTGAACAGAGTATCATAGAGGCCCTTTATACTATTGGGTTTACTGAAGTCTACTATGGAGAATTTGGAGTAGATATCCTCTCAGCCCTTGGAAACAATAAGAGTGCATATGCAGATAAAAAACCAATAATCTCCTCATATTGCCCAGCCATTGTTCGTCTTATACAGCTTAGTTATCCTTCCCTACTCCCACATGTAAACCTCTTAAGAACACCCGCCCAAATTACAGCATTGTACGCACGACTCGTATTAGAGCAAAAAGGGATTAAAAGCGAAGATATTGGAATCTTCTATGTAAGCGGTTGTGCTGCAAAAGTAGCCCAAATCCTCACCCCCCTTTCTGACACCAGTGGTCTAATACAAGGGGGCCTTAATATGGATGTGATATGTAACACACTACAAGATGTTCTCACTAAAGAATCTGTTCAGAACAAAGAAAGAATAGTCTATAATCCAATCCCTTTGGTCACGCAAGGAGCATTTCTGTGGTCCCTTATCAAGGGAGAAAGTGAAGGTATGACAGCTAGAACTCTTGCAGTTGATGAAATACATAATGTAATTGAATTTCTAGAATTGGTAGAAGATGACAGGCATACAGAAATAGATTTTCTTGAATTAAGAAGTTGTGCAACAGGTTGTACCGGGGGGGTGCTTACTCCCCGAAACCGATTTTTAGCATCAGAGAGGATAAAGCATCAGGCTTTAACACACCCTACCTCACTACCGAGCGATGTAGTAAAAGAAATCGCTTCCTTAGCACCATATTTAATAAGAGATTTAAAGGTTGATCGATTAGAAGCTAAACATTCAATGAAACTTGATGTAGATATTTCAAAAGCACTCTCAAAATTAGAGAAAGCCCATGCAATAGAAAAAGTACTCCCTGGGATAGACTGTGGTCTATGTGGTTATCCTTCTTGCAAAATATTGAGTGAAGAAATAGCAATGGGAAATGCATCTATTCGAAGTTGTGCTGTCTTAAAACTAAGACAGCCTCAAACTCTCTCTCGGATCGAAAAAATATGGGGAGAAGCTATAGCAAACGGGAATTCTAAAGATTAAGGGTGATAACAGTATTCTCTTTAACAAAAAGTGAATTCTTTTCCTTTTCTAAAACTTCATTCCCAGAAATAACAACACATGACTTCTGCTTTTTCAAACTCTCTAGCATAGAAGAAGCTGCAATTTTCATATCTAAAGAAGTTGTCTCTAAAATATAATTTCGTCTTGTCTCTCTAAAAGCATCACTTATATGATAAAGAGATCTTCTAAAAGCAATCATCCCAGCACTTTGCGGATAAGAAGGGCGTAATTCTCTACTAATTATTGTAATAATTGCAAGATCAACAATGTCTTGCTCGATCCCCTCTTTTTCAACGATCTCCAAAGCCTTCATAAAATCATCAAGGGTACCTTGGATTCTTGGATCTCTATAACTCATAAAAGAACAGAGTCTTTCAAGCATATCGACACTACCCGAAACTCCATATGCTCCACCAACGCCCCTCACCATCTCCCATAGATGATTAGTAGTTAAGATATACATGAGGAGACTTTGGTGAGCCTGTAAGGGCTCCGCTGGAGAGGCTGAAGGGAAAACAATTGAACTGTAGCTTACTGAAGAAGGAATTTGATATAACTCATTAATGATAAAATCGTCACTTGTTACTTTGTTTTCAAATCCTTTTGAATCTTCTTGTTGAAGAAGATGAGGAATTTTATTGATAAAATCAGAGGTATGACTTTTAACTTCTTCGCTATCATCAGAAGAACAAAGAAGGTGAAGTTGTATGCGGGAACTCTCAATGAGGGTATGTAATAATATAGAGAGCTCATTTCCAATTTCAGCAAGCTTTGTTTGATCATCACAATCAATCTGTTTTAAGAATTCCCACTGGTCTAATCCATTATATTTCTCATTTATTGCTAACAGAGAGGAGAAATAACTTGATGCCCTTTGAGAGGCAAACATATGGGCAGAGGAACCTACATTAGACTCAAAGTCAGAGGTAATATCTTGTATTACTGCATAGACTCTTTCAACATCATCAACTTTAGCTTGAGTGAGTATCAAATGAAGAACTTCGAGAGCTGCTTTATATTCTCTTTTAAGTGCTTTCATCCGAAAGCTAAGGGCAATCACCCCTTCTTCTCCTTGATTCAATGATGAACCTGTTTCAATAAAGAAGTGGAGTCCTCCCGTATGCTTTCTTACCTTCTTAGCAACTTCACTATAGCTAAATGCTCCATAGCCCACCATGTGGAGCATTCGAGTTAATATAGGGATGAGCATTTGTTGTTTTTCACTCAGTGAAGCTAAAGAGATCATCCCATCAAGGTAGATAATTCCATTACTTTCCATGTGTTGAATAGCAAGGGGAATACTATCGATTACAAAGAACTGTTGAACGTATGTTTTAATAGGTTCATTCACATCTTCTTTTACTAATCGTGGAATAGTAGCTAACGCTTCAGGGGTATCTTTTTGCTGTTCAAACAAATCAAATTCTTCATTTTGTTTTTTTAATAACTCAAGCCCATCTTTCCCTGCTTGCTCCTTAATCTCTTCAAGTCTCAGATTAATAGATCGTTGCAATTTATTTTGATACTCTTTTTCACCTTTCACGATAAGGATACAAAGGTGAGGATTTTTTAATAAGTAAGTATCAATCCATTGTTCAAAATAGCCTAAACCCTCTGGATGATCTTTTTTTGCAAATAGGTATTCCTTATCCCTGCTACTAGTAGATATCTTTTCTTTTAAGCGATTCAAGGCATCAGTAATTCGAAGAGATATATGTGGTGGGTTATCTTGTAACCACCCCCTTACTATTCGGCTCATTGCCCGTAATCCCATAGGAGAGGACCCTGATATCTCTTGTAATAAAAACTCTTGATGTTTAAGGGCATTTTCTATCAAAGAGGGATCTATCCCCTCTTTTATTATCTCTTTAAGGGTCGTAAAAATCAGATCACGAGCTTTATCTGCATCCGCTGGGTCTATTCCTTTAAACCCTACAGTAAAGGGCATTTGTCGAAAACTTGTATCCATCCCCGAAACTTGTGAAATATCTTTAGATAATTTTGAGTCAATAATTGCTTTATATAATGGGGCGCCTGGGTTCCCTAAAAGGATATCTGTAAGAACTGTCAATGTTATTACTTCAAGAGGATCTTCAACCAAGGTTGTTGCCCAATTTAAGGTAACAGAGGCATTTCTTTTCTTTGTAGCATCTTCAAGGGTGGGAGCATAGGCGACAATTTCTTTACTTTTTTTCCAACTAGCCGCTATGGGTGAAGCAGGACAACTCATTTTTTGTGAGTAATCAGAAAGATACATCTCATCAAGATATTCAAGTTGCTCAAGAACATGTTGGTTCCCATATAAAAAAAGGCGACAGTTACTAGGATGGTAGTAGGTAGAATAATATCCTAGGAATTTGTTGTAATTAAGAAGAATTATACTTTCAGGGTCTCCCCCGGACTCATAGAAATAAGGGGTGTCACTATAAAGGGATCTAATACTTGCCCTCGAGACGATAGAATCGTGGTCACTCAGTTCCCCTAACATTTCATTAAAGACAACTCCATCGAAATGAAGTGAGCCATCTTCATCTACAACAGTACGTATCCCCTCTTGCCTAAAGGTATTCTCACGCAATAGTGGGTTAAAGACTGCATCGGCATATACTTTAAAGAGATTTTGGAAATCTTTTTCTACAGGAGAAGCTGCTGGGTACGCTGTGTAATCAGGGTACGTCATCGCGTTCATAAAAGTCTGAGCACTCCCTTTTAACAGAGACATAAAGGGGTCCTTAAGGGGATATCTCTTTGAACCAGCAAGGACACTATGTTCAATGATGTGAGCTGTGCCACAATCATCTTGGGGGGGTGTTTTAAATATAAAGGAGAAGAAGTTTTCTTTATCATCATTAGCAATATAATAAACACTCATTCCAGTAATTCTATGACGATACAAGTAACCATACCCATGATAATCATCTAATACATCAACTGATTCTAGAATAAACCCAAAATACTCATCTCCTGGTGTTTGTTGCAATTCTTTATGATCTGCCATTTCCTTCACCATCGCCTCCTGTGATATGACTCACTGCATGAACTTAACACGAGGGTGAGTCGATTGACAACCCTTTTGCAATTGCCTATCTTTTTATTACAAGAAAGGAGTTGGTATGTATTATATTGGAGCACATGTGAGCGCGTCTGGTGGAATTCACTTAGCTATAGAAAGAGCACTCGAGATAGGAGCAAATGCTGTAGCCCTTTTTACAAAGAATCAAAAACAGTGGAAAGCCCCCCCTTTAACAGAAGAGAACATTAGCCTCTTTAAGGAAGCAATGATTAAAGCAAATTTTAGTGCCCCTCAGGTGCTCACTCACGATAGTTACCTTATTAATCTAGGGAACGCAGATAATGAGAAACGGGAAATTAGTACTAATGCTTTTATCGATGAAATGAAAAGAGTTCAGCTCCTTGGACTCGATAGATTAAATTTTCACCCTGGTGCTCACTTAAAACAAATTGATGAAACAACCTCTATGAACTATATTGCCCAAGCTATTGATGAAGCGCTACAAGAGACCGAAGGGGTCTACGCAGTTATTGAAACGACAGCTGGACAAGGGTCTGCTTTGGGAAGATCATTTGAAGAAATTGCTTACATCATAGATAAAATGGTATTAAAAGATAGAGTGGGTGTCTGTATCGACACCTGCCACATTTTTGCAGCAGGATATGATATTAGAAATGAAGAGGGCTTTAATCAGATGATACAGAGGTACGATTCCCTCATAGGGTTCGACAAGCTGATGGGTATGCACCTTAATGATGCAAAAAGTGAATATAATTCAAAAGTAGACCGTCACGCCCCTTTGGGAGATGGAAACATTGGCCTTTATCCATTTACACGAATCATGAGTGATAAGAGATTTACAAATATCCCCCTTATCCTTGAAACACCAGCGCCAGAAAGGTGGAGTGAAGAGATTGCTCTTCTTCGTAGTTATGAAACACTCTAAATT
>SABI01000243.1 GCA_009929055.1 Spirochaetia bacterium
CTCCTGGGTTGTCCCCCGCTTGCGTAATCGCATAGGGAATCTAGGTAAATCGAGAATCGGCACTCGCAAGAGTGCCTATGGAGGAAGAATGTCAGTTCCAGAAGGAAAACGTACAGAATCAAAACTTGAAGTACAAACAAAAGCCAAGGAGCTTGCGTTATATACAGTTACCGTATGTGGAAATGAGAAAGTGTTCCCCAAGCGTGATAGATGGGTGATTACAAATAGGATAGTATCAACTGCACTTACAATTATGGAAGAAGTTGATACTGCTAATGATATCTACGTTTCCACGAAGGGAGATTTTGAATTACGCAGGAATTCACAGACAATAGCCTTGGCAAGTACTGCTAAACTATTGGGTCTTATAGAATTGGCTTACTTAAAATATGGTATAGAAGAAAATAGGATGTTGTTTTGGACACAGCTTATATTTGATACAAGAGAACTTATAAAGAAATGGAGGCAAAAAGACAAGGAAAGATATTGTAGTATAGAATAATAATAAAGGGTAAAGGCTGTATGGGAGGCTGGTTGCGTTCACCTAACGTTTCGAATACGAATAATACTCGTAACGTGAATACTTCTGGAGAATTAGACAACAACAATGCTAACAATTCTAATGGGTTGTCCCCCGATTGTGTGGAAGCTAGCTTAAAGTAAGCCCTTTGGCTGAAATCAATGCACCACATGCAAGGAGCTTTTATCCTGTCCCGTAAAAAGGCAAATTATAAGTATTGATGTGGCTTACTACTATAGTAATTGTCACTGTAGACGATACTTTATTTCTTTAGGAGGATATTGATGGAAGATGTACGTTCTGTTGTTTGTAGTTTTGATAATCTTTACAAGGCTATGCGTAAATGTGTAAAGGGTGTAAAATGGAAGGACAGTGTATCAAGGTATTATAATAGTGGCTTACTTAGTACTTTAAAACTTAAAAACAGTTTAGATGATGATACTTATAAAATAGATAATTATTGTAGATTCACCATCTATGAACCTAAACAGAGGGAAATTGTAAGTACCAAATTAAAAGATAGAGTTTTTCAAAGAAGTCTGTGTGATAACTATTTGTATGAAGAAATAACAAAAAGATTCATTTATGATAATGGAGCATGTCAGGTTAATAAAGGTACTAGCTTTGCAAGAAATAGACTGAAAACTCATTTACATAAGTATTATAGAAAACATGGTAATGAGGGATATGTATTAAAGATTGATTTCAAGAATTACTTTGGTAGTACCCCCCACTATATAGCAAAAGAAGCATTGAGGAAGGCCATTTCTGACCAGTGGGCATTAGAAAAGGTATTTGATATAGTTGATAGCTATAATGATGATGGAAGTGCCATTGGTCTTGGATTAGGAAGTCAAGTAACACAACTTGTACAGTTATTAGTCCTCAGCAATATTGACCATTATGTAAAAGAACAATTGAGATTGAAACATTACATGAGATATATGGACGATATTATTGTCATATCAGAAAGTAAAGATTCACTCATAGGATGTTTGGAATATATTAATGAGGCTTCAAAGATACTTGGTCTTACCTTGAGTGTAAAAAAGACACAATTGTTTAAACTATCACAAGGAATAAATTTTCTTGGTTTTAAATTTAAACTCTCAGATACAGGAGCAGTACATATGCTCATTAATCATAAAAATATCAGTAAGCGTAAAAGAAAACTCAGGAAGTATCAAGAGATGGTTCTTGTTGGAAGAATGAGTAAAGAGAAGGCTGATGGAAGCTATAGGGCTTGGTGTGCCCATGCAAACAATGGGAACTCTTATAACCTAGTCAGGAAAATGGATGATTTCTATAATACATTGTGGAATGATTAATACTATTTGATTCAAATTTAAGAAATGTTGTTATGAATAAAAAAGGTGACTATTATAATGGATGAGTGTATGAAGTGGTTTTAGAAAGCATAATAGGATTTAAAAAATGTCAAGGATAAAGGATTTAGCAATACAAACCAGTAGAATAAAAGACAATGATTTTATTCTTATAGACAGGAATACCACCCCAATTAGGGTGACAGGAGAAATATTTAAATCCCATGTAAGTGGAATTGCATATTCTCCTGTCTACTACTTTCTTCCAGATGGTGATGATAGTGTAATGGCTGTTACCAATGGTGATTTGTATATACTTGGAGAGTCGATTTTTACAGCTTCTGGAGTGACTGCACTCCCTATCAAGACAAACGATGGTGAGACCAGCAGTGAGAAACTATGGATGGAGTTGGTGACAGGTACTCCAAACAAGATTATTCTTTACTCCAGCACAGGTGCAGTTGAATATGAAGAGGGGGATGATACAGTCATGGATTCACCCTTGGCCTTGGAATCCTTGTATGGGTTGATACCTGATACAGAGGGAATTCCTCATATCTATAAATATACACTGGAAGGCTTGTCACCTTTTGATGCGGAGGAATAGAAAATGAGTACAAGAGGTGTTTTAAATACTCCACAATCAGACCATCTGGAAAAGAATGATATTCTTTTGCTGGAGAATGGGAATCTTACCTCAACAGACTTTGGCATTGTTTCAGAACAATGTTATGGTACTGACAGGTATAGTTCTCTTCCTCAAGTATACAGTGTAAACAACAAGGGTGGGGTCATTGCTACAAGGGGACAGGTATTTACTACAGCAACCAACTTATCCACTTCTGCCTATGGTGGGGTGGGGGTTGCTTATACCCTCTATGTAGGCATACTGAATACTACATTGGGAACAGTAAAATTTGGAAGTATGTATGCTACCGAGTTGAAGGCTACCATCTTATATGATGATGCCACCACGGAAGATTTTAATAAGGATGATGCAACTGTTTTAAATGCTTTGTTTATTTCCCCCTATGGGCTGGTGGAAGGAACAGAGGATTGGATGGAAGCATGACTATTATAGTATGAACACAGGTGAAAAGATAAAGCAGACGCTGGGATTGAAAAATATAAAATATGTTTCATGGGTGAGAATCATTGGTTCCCCCCATAGAATCATTGCAATCTTTTATGACTCCTTACGTCCTAATATGCCTTTGACTACACAGAGGGTACTGAAGAACAAGAATATGTTTACTGCTCAGATGCTACCCTTTGAGAATAAACTTGTTTATACCCCCCTGATTCCCTTGGAGGATTACAATGGTCCTACTGGGAATACCATCTTCTTCACGTTTGATATTGCTGGGATTATTGGTAACAAGCAGAATCAGGTTACAAATGACTCAGTGATGTTTGAGGGAAAATTCTTTCACAAGCAGAGAATCATGGAACTCACATTGAAGGACTTGAAGGCAACTGATTCCATGTCAAGTTTTACCCAAAGAACAAGGGCAGAAAGAAACAAGGCCATGAAGGGTGCTGGAAAAGGTACTGGTGAAAATGCTTATGCCTCCCTCCTTGAATGTGAAATCAATGAGGAAGAAGACTATGTTACTTTCAAGTTCCTCACTGAATCAACAGAACCCATTTACCCTAAAGACCATAAATTTCAGCAGTCAGACCAAGACAGCAATTTTACTCTTACCTCCAATGCAAGCAAGACATATGAAGTACATATCAGGATATTGAAATTCTTTGAATGGCTGAAGGGAACAAGACCTGATACAGAGACAGGACCTATTACAAGGCTGGAAATCAAGGATGTGTTGGATGTGGCTGATGTTCAGGTGTGGAGCAACTCCCCCAGTTTTCATTGGCAGGGAATAAACTATTGGTTGTCCCAATTGGACTCCAGTATTTATCCTACAGACATAGCCCCCAAGTTTTGGAATCAAC
>SABI01000244.1 GCA_009929055.1 Spirochaetia bacterium
ATAGGTGGTACCTCATATTCAAAAGAAGAGATAGAGCAAGGTGCCCATGCAGGTAACTTTGAACGAATCGATGCTATTCATCAGAAACTTACTACAAAGAAACAAGAACTTCAGGCAGAATTAAATGCGTTAAGCAGTCATATAGATAACTTTGCAATTAGACATGCTGAAGATATAAGGGTGTTTGAAGCCAACAAAGCAGCCAACTTAAAGGCAATTATGGAGGGCAAAACACTCTCCAACCTTCAAAAGAAAAGGATGTTCCTAACTGGCCAAAAAGAAATACAGGTTTCCGCCCCTATTCCCACCTTAGAGAGTCTTAAAATAAAAAGGTATTTCTTAGAGCAGCAGATAAACCGTATGGATAAAATGTACGAGATGTCCGATACATGGAAAGACCTGAGAAATAGGCGAGTTACTTTTAGGTTACCAGATGAGGCGGAGTTATATTATCGAGTACAAAATGCTGGGCCTATTAATACAGCTCAAACAATAACCCTTAACTTAGACCAATTATTAGACACAGTTATGTTTAGTAGGGACTGGGAAGATAGACAAGTTATTGTAAATGGAAAAACTTATACCCAAAGGTTTAGGGGCTATGGGAATATTCTTGATAAGAATGGGAACCCCACCTCAGCAATAACCACCCCAATTACTACTTTACATGACCTTCTTGAAACTGTAAATAACGGAGTTAATACTTTAGATGCTGACAGGGTACATACTCTAACAACTGAACAATGGGCAGTTCTTAAATCTCAGATTAAAAGTAATCCACTTATTCAGGAAAAGATGAAGATTGGGGGAGTTCCCACTCACCTTGGTGATATGATGGATGCCTCTCTTGGTGAGGAAAGTGAGGTTTCTGCTGTTGAGTTTATGTTTTCTAAAAATGGAATAGTTACCCCACTATTGGATAAACTGGCAAGACGGAAGAAGGCCTTTGATTTAACTGGGGACTTTCTCGCAAATGAGGGAATTGACGACAAAGAAGCGATTGTATCAGAAGTACATGAACGAGTAGTTGATGCCTTAAGCTCTTTGGTTGATGGTAAAGCTATTTCTAATGAAATGGCCAGTAGGGTCGCCTCCTCTTATGGGGTTGCTGCACTGGGTAGTGAAACTGCTACACAATTAGTATCAGATGTTACAGGAAGTGGGGCAGAACAAGGCAGTCAATTAGCAGAGAAAATACTCTCTGATTATAGTGAATTATTCACACACCTTATTAAGTCTGCAGGTATAGGCTTTGAAACCGCCAATAACATTTTTGGTGCAGAAGATGCACTCAATGATGTAATAAGGAGAGTCCCAAAAGCCAATCGCCCTAAAGCCCGACAATTATTTAAATTCGCCACCGGTTATGAATTGGCAACCCTCAAAAATATATCAGATGAAAAATTAAATGCGCAAATAGAAGCAGCTGGTGCGGGTGCCCAGTTAGCTCAAGGTGTGGCCAGAGATTTTAAGAAGAAGTCAGGTACGAGTAAGTTTATTTCTTTTGCATATGGCTCTGATGTAGACGAATCAAAACTTTCAGGAATACACTTAAGTGAAGAAGAACTGAAAGCAAGGGTAAGTGGGAAATTCAAAGTAGGTAATGTTGAAAGGAAAGCTTTCTATACTCAGACAATGGGTACTACTGATGAGAATTATGGCACCGCTCTTCAAATAAAGCATGCTCTTAAACAAAAACTTTCACTTATTGGCTCCTCTACCTATGAAAGCAATGTTACAAATGAATATGAAAGGGTACAGTTAGGATATGAATCCTTAGCAGATAATGCTGAAGTAGATGCTGGAGTATCTCGTATATTTGACTTTGTAAATAATAATGTTCGTAAGGGAATAGCCAGTAAGAGCGACCTTGCCATCATGATTGAACAGTTCGCAGACAGTATGGCCTCTTATGTTAAGGGTGGCAGGTCTTCCTCTGTATTCACTTCTTCTACTGATAGCACTCATGTAAATACTGAAGGTGAGACAGTTGGAGTTATTGAGGCTTCAACTGAATCTCAGATGTTAAATGATGTTGTTCGAGCAGAGGAGCAGACAGCTAAAAGAAACACCACGATTAAATTTAAAAAAGAAGCCGAAAATGAAATAACCAGAGTTAGAATTTTAATTCAGGAAATGGAGGCAAACCCCACTAAGTATTCTACTAAAGATATTGATGCTGCCCTGGCAAGCGTGGAACAATTACTATATGGTCATGAAGCTTTGGAGTCTATAGGCCTACACTTCCTGCTTACTAATCAGAAAGACCAGTTAAAACATCAGGCAGCACAGCTTAGAAAAAGAGGCTCTTCCTTATATGCAGATATGCCTATAAGGGATGTCTATACATCAATAGAGACCGGGCTTGAAGAAGTTCGACAGATGGGTATGTCCCTTAATATAAATGAGAGATTAGGTATTATAAATCCCATTGATGGCTCTGTACTCCCTAAGGGAAAAACCGACCTTCACGCTAAGAACATACAAATCATTTCTGAGAGTATATATGGGTTGGGTGAACCTCTTGAGGTATTCGCTCCCACAGTAAGACGTAACTTTGGGATACGAAAAGAGGTTAGGGATAAGGGTGAAAGGATTATCAGAGATAAAATGTTGTCTATCTCTGAAGGTGGAATTTTACAATTTAATCCTGAAGACTTTCATCATGGCTGGACGACTTTAAGCCCACAAGAGAACCTTTACCTTTCTAAGTTATCAGCAGAAGTTGCAAGTTCCAGGGGATTAAAGTGGACTGGTGGAAATGTATTTAAACGAACTGAATCTGGACAGGTCTTTAAATTTCCAGTAAATGGTAGTATGATTGCTACTGAAAACACCTCAGAAATTCCTTTCTCTGCTGCCACTATTGTAGGTAACATCAGTAGGTTTATGCCTATTGTTGATACTGGAATTCATGAGCCAATGGCGCTTGTAGGCCATACTATACGAAGTGCTGGAGCAACTGAACAGTATGGGGTACGTACGACTGCTATACCTCGGTCAATGCTTCGCAATGGAGAGACTGGCGCGCAGGCTCTTAGGCGAATGGGTAAAAGCTATTTAGAGGATGACCACCTTACATTAGACCTTGAAAACTTCTATGACCCAAGCAAAGTAAAGCAACCTCGTAGTAATATATGGAACATGTCTATAGGCCTAAGTAAAGGTGGGAAACACTCCACTATTCTTGATGTGGGCACTGACTTAATAGGGCCAGCACAACAGGCACATGTAGATAGGAGCCGCCAGCTCTTGGAGTCTTACGCAGCTGATGGGAAACTGACTTTAGCCCCAAGAATACAAGACGTAGCCACTACTGAAGAAGTGCTGATTCTAAAAACAGCAGAGACCTTAGCACGATATCCAGATATGCCAGTACATATTCATAATGCCTCTCATGAATTAACTGTACTTCCTAATAGGCTAAGGTCAATTATACGGAAGTTAGAATTTGACAAACTTACTGCCACTCCAGAAGAGGCGGCAGCCATTCAGCAAAGGATTAATGCCCTTAATAATGCTGCTCCAGTATTTGAAGCCTTAGCAAAACGCACTATAGATACTATGGTTATTGCTGGATTTGGCAACAATTACGATTCTTCTTCGATGCAATCTATCGGCATAAGAAATAACCAGGGAGTAGAGCTTCACGCCTCTTCTGATATTATCCATTCAATGATTGGCGATAATGAGTTCCTAAAAGCTCAAGCACAGGTGATGCAGACTGTCGGTATGCAGGACATCGATATGAGCGTGGGGGCGCCGGCTTACCTTATACCTGTTAGTAATGCCC
>SABI01000245.1 GCA_009929055.1 Spirochaetia bacterium
AAGTTTTCTGTAAAAATATTTAAATTTACTAATGTAGCATTAATTCTAAGCTTAAGTCCTGCAAGTAGTCTAACTTTAGGTAAATCGAATGATACTACAGAGCTTTCAGCTCCTGTTTTTGTTGCTATTACTTGCATATTTTGTCTTGTAGTTTGTGCGAACAATCTACCTCTTTCAGCAGGGTCTATTTTTACATTAGCCATTTTTTTATTACCTCCATAAATTTTATTTTATACTGCGTCTACAACTGTATTAATAATGAGGGCACTAAGAACAACTAATCCTTGAACTAGTACTTGATAAAATGTGGAAAGGTACATAACAGGGAGGGCATTATTGAGTACCCCTAAGAAAAGGGCTCCGAGAACGACTCCAGGGATTGCACCAGCACCTCCTGCAAAGTTCACTCCTCCTAACACACAGGCAGCAACTGCTTGCATCTCAAACCCTGTTGCCATCTCATTTACTGCTGAGGCGTACCGAGCAGTCCATAAAGACCCTGCAAATCCAAACAATGTTCCACTTAGTACAAACACGAGGAATCTGATTCTTTTTTCATTCACTCCAACAAACTTTGCAGCAGTTGCATTTCCACCAATTGCATAGATTTCTCTTCCACTCCGGGTATGTTGAATAAAATAATAACTTAATCCTATCACAATTAGGGCCATCCAAATTAAAGCAGAAATTCCTAAAAAACGAGTCCTAGGAAAACCTATAAAGCTCGAAGTCATTTCATGTGCTGTCACCCACGTCCCACCGCTTAATACAAAGGTAAGACCTCGATACACACTCATAGTTCCTAGCGTGGTTATAATAGGAGGTATTTTCCCATAAGCTACAAGGAGACCATTTATTGCTCCCATCACAGCACCAATGGAAATTCCTAATAAAAGGATAAATATAATCGGAGTGGAGGGATAAGCTTCATTAAGCATTCCACTAGCCATACCACTAAAAGCAATAATAGAGCCTACCGACAAATCGATTCCATTCGATAAAATAACAAAAAACTCACCAATGGCAACAATTGAAAGGATAGAGATATCGTTTAGTATTCTATCTATATTTGTGAATGACAGAAATTGTGGACTTCTTATTTGGATAGGGATAAGGATTATAAGCAACAGAATAACAAGAGAAGCTTCTCGTTTTTCAATAAGGGTCTTCCCTAGATTTTTTATTCTTGTACTACCCATGAATTTTCTCCTTAAATTCTCCTAATGCTGAACGCATTATTTTTTCACTATCTAGTTCTGATTTATCAAACAAAGCTGTCATCTCTCCTTCATGCATAACAAGAACTTTATCACTCATTCCAAGAATTTCAGGTAGTTCAGAGGAAACAAGGATGACACACAACCCCATCTTAGCAGCTGCTGCTACAAATTCATGCACAGCTGCTTTTGTTGCAACATCTATTCCTTTGGTTGGTTCATCAAGAATAAGGACTCTTGGGTTAGTTGCAATCCATTTAGCAAGGACTACTTTCTGTTGATTCCCTCCACTTAATGTGTCAGCATCAACGTTGTAGCCAGCAGCTTTTATTTCCATTTTCTCTCCAAACTCTACAGCTACGCGCATCTCTTTCTTACGGTGAGTCCACCCTTTTGTACAAATCGAATCAATAATAGGGAGGGTAATATTATTACTTAAGCTCATTTGAAGGATGACTCCTTGCTGTTGCCTATCTTCGGGCACTAGGGCTATATTATGAGCCATTGCATCCGATGGATGAGTTGGTTCAAATAATTTCCCATCGAGGTAGATACTTCCCCCACTTTTTTTATCAACTCCAAAAATAGTTCTTACGACTTCACTCCTTCCTGCTCCAACAAGACCGAAGAAACCTAAGATCTCTCCTTCATGGAGGGAGAAGGAAATATTACGAAATGCTCCGAGTTGACTTAAAGAATCGACTCGTAATACTTCTTTACCGATGGTTACTTCTCGAGTTGGGTACATCTGGTCAATACTACGCCCTATCATCATTTTGACAATGTCATCCGTTGTAACATCTTTTACATGACCTTCCCCGATATATTGACCATCTCTTAATACAGTAAAATAGTCACAGATGTCGAAGATTTCTTCAAATTTATGACTAATAAAAATAATAGCTTTCCCCTCTTTTTTGAGCTGCCTAACTATCCTGTATAGGTCCTCTACCTCTCTTGTGGTAAGAGCGCTAGTGGGTTCATCCATAATAACAACTTTTGCATTAAGAGAGAGAGCTTTGGCA
Source organism: Spirochaetia bacterium (assembly GCA_009929055.1). Classification (GTDB taxonomy): domain Bacteria; phylum Spirochaetota; class Spirochaetia; order Sphaerochaetales; family Sphaerochaetaceae; genus SABI01. The sequence goes on from SABI01000245.1 coordinate 2,243, forward strand.
ATTTCTACCATATGACGTTGAGCGACACTCAAATTTTTTACCAAGGTTTCTGGTTTAATAGGGAGCTCTAATTGCTTTAAAAGGAGAGATGTTGCTTCTTTCATCTCTTTCCAATTAAGTTTTTTTGTCCTTTTATTTCGTTTGTGGTGCCCCATGAAGATGTTTTCCATCACAGAGAGTTCTAAGAACATTGATGCTTCTTGGTGAATAGCTACAATTCCTGCAGATTGTGCATCAATCGCATTCTTGAATTGAAGAGGTTTCCCCTCCATCATAATTCCACCGCTGGTAGGAAAGTAGACTCCTGTAAGGATTTTTACTAGTGTTGATTTTCCTGCCCCATTTTCTCCAATTAACGCATGGACTTGCCCTGTTCTTATATTAAGATGAACATTGTCGAGTGCTTTAATACCTGGAAAAAATTTGGTGAGATTTCTTATTGTTACAATAGGTTCTGTCACCCTTATTCTCCTTACTATTATTGTATGATTTTCGATTTTCTACCGTATCAATAACTTATGTGAATATAAGAAGTTGGTATAGTAGGCCGACACAAAAGATGTGTCGGCTATAAAAACACGATAGTTTTTTAGAATATTTTAGAATATTTTTCAATATTTTCTTTGTTGAATACAAAAGGAGTTCCCATTACTGCGATTCCTTTATCTTCTACAAGAACTTTACCCATTTTTCCAGCGTCAAAAGATGTACCAACTTTTCCAGCACTCTTTCCTGTGATTAAAGCTTCAAGAATATAAGTTGATGTGTATCCAAGATCGATTGGATTCCAAAGAGCCATTTGACCTACTGTACCATCAAGGATATACCCTTTCATTTCTGAAGGGAGGCCAAGACCGGTTACTTGTACTACACCTGATTTGCCTTCATCTTTTACAGCTTGTGCTGTTGCAAGAAGACCAACTGTGGTAGGACAAATAATTGCTTTGAGGTTAGGATATTTGTTCATCAAAGCTACAGCTTCACGATAACTCTTATCTGGAGCATCATCACCATATACTACTTCAACAAGAGCCATGTTCTTATACTCATCTTTTTTGATTTCTTCCTTCATCCAGTTAATCCAAGCGTTTTGGTTAGTTGCTTGAGCTGAAGCAGAAAGAACAGCAACATCACCCTTGTATGCGGCTAATTCTGCAGCAAGTTGTACTTGTTGGCGACCAATGAGTTCTGATTTTGAAGGAACGAGGTCTACAGTTCTTCCACCTTCGTTGATTCCTGAGTCAAAACTAATAACTTTGATACCAGCTGCCATTGCTTTTTTGGTTACAGGAATAAGGGCATCAGCATCGTTAGCTGAAATTGCAATTCCATCAACTTTTTGAGCAATTAAAGTTTCAATAATTTCGATTTGACCTTCTGCTGTTGTTTGAACTGGTCCCATGTATGTTGTTGTTACATTACCTAATTCTGCTGCAGCTTGTTTGCTACCTTCAAAACATGCATTAAAGAATCCATTGACTTCATCTACTTCTCCTTGGTGAACTTTTACTGGGGTGAAATTAGGTTTTCTAATGAGAGAGTG
>SABI01000246.1 GCA_009929055.1 Spirochaetia bacterium
ATCTTCTTTGCTCTATATTTTTCAAACAAAACAAGTAATTCATCTAAAACTACCATTTTCATCCCCACGCTTGTAAGTAATGAATTCCTCAATATCAGGATGGTCAATATTCAATGCCCCCAAATGAGCAGACCTTCTATTTCCACCTGTGTGAATGGCTTTTGCAGAAGCATTGAACACTTCCATAAAACTCATTACACCAGATGACTCTCCCCCCTTAGATATCTTTGCCCCCTTGGGTCTAAGATTTGAAAAATTTAATCCCGTATTATGGATAACACTCAACCCTTGTATTCCAGCAAAATAATTATTATTTTCCTCAACAGTCAAATCATAGAATTGAGTATCCACATCTGGAAATTCCACAATACTTTTAACTACCTTCAAAGTCTTACCAATTTCATAATAATACTTTATAGCCTTCTGGTCTTCTTTAGTAGCTCTAGACATAACCTTATTCACTACTTCATCCACCTTACTAATATCATGTAAAGTGACTGGGGTAACAGACTTAGTTAACATCTTCTTTGCTCTATATTTTTCAAACAAAACAAGTAATTCATCTAAAACTACCATTTTAACCTTCTGAGAAGAAGCCAAAATAGTATTAATACCATCAATTCTCTGCTTATTTACAAGATATGGAAGAAGTTCAGTCATAAATCGTCTATCCTCAAAATAAACACAATAATGTAGTGTATCATTATTGGGTTCACACCCAAAGAACCCCTTTGTAGTTCTTGCCCTTTCTAGTACATAGTCAACATCCAATAATGACAAAAGCAAAAGTAAATCCTCTTGCATCTGCTTAGAAGCAGTACTATATTCAATACGCCTAGCACCTACATAACCATCAGTATCAATCAGACCAGCAATAAAACCAAGAATTGTTTCCCTACTAGAGGTGAATATCCATTTAGGAATATACATAGTGTGGCTCTTCTTACTAAACTGACCAATATACTTGTCAATAAAATAATATACAGAAGTGCCTGCAGTGTGTACCCCCCACATTGGTACCTTCCATCTTGGGTTATTTTCAACTACAACTGACGTATTCAATTCAGAATATTTATTAAGTACTTCTGAATACTTTTGAACAACCTCAAAACTGGATTTAGAGATACGAAGTCTGCAAGTCTTTCTATTCATACCAAATCCTAGATAATCTTTGGTAAACTCATGACTTTCAACTCTATCAGTACTTCCGTCCCCTAGATGAGCACCAACAAACCAAGCAATATCAGACATATCTTCAGAACTATTTGCTTCAATATCAGCAAAAGTAAATTTAAGCATTAAGTCATATTTTTTTACTTCACTTGCTGGAATATACTTGAACCCCCCATCTTTATATACAAGTGTAGGATGATTCTTAGAAGTAATAAGTTTTGTATTATTACTCAATACAATACCTATCTGTCGTTCCTTCTCAACTACGGGAGTATGGGTCTGTAATACTCTTTTAAATTCCTTTGTCTGTGTTTTTATATTGAAAGAATAAACTAAGTCTCCTTCTTCTACTTCCTGAATATCTATTAGACCTTTATCCTTTACATAGACTTTTGAATCCTTAGCGACACAACCACCCCCTGCTTTTCCAATCAGTGAATCTTCAAGTAATGCAGTATAAATATCTTCCATGGAGTCAAAAATGGGAATGACAAAACAGTTGTGGTAGTTCCTCATGGGGGAATTGGGTCTTGCATTTGCTAGGATTCTCCCTGCAGGGGTCAATCTACCTTCAATCATCTCACTATAAAAAATTTCCTTCCACAAGTCTTTGTTTTTCTCAAGGGAGGATGCTACGGTGGCTACACCTTCAAACATCTCTTCCACTGACTTTTCCCCATGTAGGAAATATTTATCCTTTGTAATATCTTCTGAAACAGGTTGCATGAATGTAAACATCAGTTACTCCTCATCGTCATCTTCTTCATCACCTAGAAACAAATCATCATAGTCTATGTATTCATCTTCGGAATCATCATATTCATCCTCGGAATCATTCTCATCATCAAAACCAAACAACTCTTTTTCTTCCTTTGTCATACTTCCCTCCATTTATACAAAATGACAGGCTTATCCTCAGACAGGAGATAATTACCAATCATATCCACTGCCTCATGAGCATCTATCCTGTACTTGTCCATCAAGCAATCAACCATCTTATCAAATGCATAAACAGCAATCCCATCAGTGGATACACCTACAAAGGCATCATCCAAATAATCCTCAAGAACACACTGTGCATTGATTCCCTCTTCTTCCAACCAGTCCTGTACTGTCATCTCTTGTTCCTCCTCGACCACTCTGCTATTAATAGTGCATCCCCATCACCATGCTTCTTTATGATATCTTCCCACTTGGGGAACAATCGTACTGCAATGTCCATGCTTGCTTTCTTCAATTCAGGGCTACCCTTCACACCAGAAGGCAACATGTCTTTCTGCCATGCCTTTGAATCCTCATACCTCACCCCTATCTTCAGATGCTCCAGTACACAAAGAGTAGCTTCCAATGCCCTCATTGCAGACATGGTGGTGACAAACATCTTGGGGTTAACCAAAGGTCTCTCAATCACAGCAAGGATGTCCAAGTCCTTGTATGTTGAGAGAATTTCCATGAGTTTCACTACATCTATCCTGCTTATGTTTTTCTTTGTCTTGGTGTATGATTGTTCTATCTTGACAGGTGTCTCCATAAAAAAAGAAACCACCCCATCACCATCAACCAAAGCTATTGTTCCAGAAGTCCCATTGTCTATCCCCAAATAATATTTCATAATTCTCCTTTATGTCATCCTCCAGAAAATTCTTGTAGTAGTCCTGTAAAAAGACAATACCCCTTTTCTCAAAGTAAGGATGCAGACTCCTATTCTCTTTCCACATATTTGGGAATTTCCAATCCAAGATATGATACCCTATCAAGGAAGCATAATGCTCCTCCTCCACTGCCTTGGAAAAAGGAATATTACCTTTGCTGTGTTCATTTTGGAGATTTCCATCAAGCATTTCAAAATGGATGATATGCCCAAACTCATGAGCAAATATTTCCCACCTATCATGAGTATCTTCTATATCTTCTGAAATAAGAATTATCTTGTTAACAAAATTACATAGCCCCCCAATGTCACCCCTACTGTAATAGTCCTCATAGACACCAAAATCATAGCCTACAGAATTCAATAGGTCAGGCATGTCAGCATCCCTATCCAAGTGGGAAAGGAAATCATCGACACCTCTTTTGTAGTTGACAGGTAGGGAATATATCATACCCCAATCCCCCTTCCAAACAAATCCAACTGTGTAACAGACTTGTTTATTCGTCTCTTAGCCATTTCCATATACTCTGGGCTAAGTTCAATACCAACAAAATCCCTAAGATTCTTTTTAGCAACCAACCCTGTAGTACCTGCACCCATGAATGGGTCAAGAACTACACAGGGAACAATGTCAGCATGACAATCACAAGTAGGTTCCCACCCCTTGGTGGATACTTCTGAATATCCAGCATCACCCTTTCCATTGATATCCTCATAAGCACCTTCATAGGTATTGGGTCTGTATCTTGGGTCGTCCTTTTCAAGTTCATTCCTTCTTATTCTCTTCTTCTCCACTACTCTCTGATAAGGGGCACCACACTTGGAGCAACACCCATGCTCGGATGTTCCAGCTAGTACACAAGGCGATATAAGCTCTTCTGGAAACGTTGCGAAATGTGCTTCTGAAAAAGGTTTTGTGGATACTGTCCAGACGGAACGCTTGTTCCTGACTGATTCT
>SABI01000022.1 GCA_009929055.1 Spirochaetia bacterium
GAATATGAGTATCTCTGAAAGAATGCACAAAGCATTAAGCTCTTTATATAAAGATGATGTATACCGAGATGAATATAATCAATTTGTACGAGCTATGTCATATTCAGATACGAATACACAGATTCAATATAAAGATGCCCTAACTTGGTTAGACGAATTAATTCAGATGATTGAGACATATTGTTAGCGCCTTCAATATGTATAAAGATAAAGAACTAAAAACTAGTCGTTATAAACATCGCAACAAAGGAAAAGCAATGCTTCTCCTTTTTTAGATAGTTCAAAATATGTTTATTTCTATTTCTACAAAAGTGAGATGAGAATATCGTAGATAGTTGTTTCTGATAATGTAACTGGAGAGTTTCTTTTTGAATTCATTTTAGATAATTTCTTTAGATCTTCTTTAGTGAATCCATACTCTCTTAATGGTTTGAAGTCTGCTTTTTCAACCATCTGTTCAATAAACTCAACAGCTTCTAGAGCATTCTTCTTTCCCCACCCTTTTGCAATTGCGTCCATTTTAACAAGATAGGGAGAATCGATATTCTCTTCTTTTAGTTCATTTTCAACCATAGCCCTATTAATAGGACCCATAAGTTTAGCACAAGCTATTCCATGAGGAATTGAGTGAACTGCTCCCATAGGGCCACTTAACCCATGAACGTAGGTGAGTCCTTTATGTGCTAAGGTAACTCCTGAAATATAGGAGGCGTAACTTATATCACTACGAGAAGAGATGTCATCAAGGTGTCCATCAAGGAGATGAGTTAAAGCTAATCCACCCTTGTGGATTGCAGGGAGGGCAAGAGAATCAATAAAGAAGTTTTCAGTTGTCGAAACATATCCTTCCATGAGTTGAGTAAGGGCATCAAGGCCACTTGAAGCGGTTACTTCTAAGGGGAGGGTGAGGGTAAATGAAGGGTCTATAATAGCAACATCTGGTACATAGGAGTCATGTCTAAAAGATTTTTTAAATCCCCCTTCTCCAATTTGGGCTACTACTCCATTTTTTGTTGCTTCACTACCTGTTCCACTTGTAGTTGGAATAAGTATCAATGGAAGGCGGTAAGAAGGAGCCTCTTTAGTGCCAACCCCTTCTAAATATGTTTTAATCGATAAATCTTGGTCTTTCCATTTGTGTTGATGAAAGAGCATCACACTCACAGCTTTTGCACTATCGAGGACGCTTCCGCCCCCTATTCCAACCACGAGCGATACTCGAGTCTCATAATAGGTTTTCGTAATAGTATCAATAGAGGCTACTGTAGGCTCTCCACTTACTAGAGCACTATGTACTTGAACATCCTCTTCTTTGAGGGAGGCTATGAGAGAAAGAACTTCTGGATGATTGGCAATCTTTGTACTCATAAGGAAGAGGAGGTCTCCCCTACTCTTATATGAGTCTATGTAAGAGGCAAGTTTTTTAAAAGAACCGACACCAAAATCTACTTTATTAACTTGTAACAGGGAAAATTGGTTTACCATACACTACTCCAAAACTGATCGGGGGATAAAAATTACTCGATCCTTTTCATCTTCGTTTCTGCGATAGAAAATAGCAACATGACCTACTGTTGCGACAAGGGTAGCCTTTAGTGCTAGGGCCATCTTTTCACCAATAGGTCGTGTTTCATCTTTGAAGTTTTGAAAGCGTACTTTTACTAATTCGTGGCTTTTAAGGGACTCATCAAGGGCCTTGAGTACTCTCTCATCGGCCCCTTGTTTACCCACCATCACACTTATGTTTATATGGTGGGCTATTTTTCTTAAATAATTTCTTGTTGAACTGTTCATATACTTACTATATTACAGATTCTCATACACCTTAGCAACTATATGGCGCTTAATCTTTTTGGTACTTGTCATCTCAAGTGGTTCTTTTGCAATAGTTAAGCGGGTAATTCTCTTATAAGGAAGAAGTTCTTTGTTCACTTCATCTACTACTTGTTGCATATGAGAAAGAACTGCTGCCTCTTTTTTAGAAGCATCACTATGCTCTTTTGCGACTCCTTCAAGATATTTCTCAGCTGGATAAATAACAACTCTTATCCCTTCTGATTTATTTTTCTTATCTGTAATGTAGCCCATGACACAGAGTTGTTCAATTTCATCATAGAGTTGGAATACATCTTCAATCTCTTCAGGGAATACGTTTTTGCCCCCGTCTGTAACGATTAATGATTTCTTTCTTCCAGTCAGGTAGACGTAATTGTTGGCATCAATATACCCAGCGTCTCCTGTTCTAAGCCATCCATCTTTTGACAACACTTCATCTGTTGCTTCTTGGTTCTTATAATACCCCTGCATTACCATTGGTCCTTTTACAAGAATTTCTCCAATATTACGTGAGTCTGGCTCAAGTATTTTCATCTCTGTCCTTGGAAGAATCTTTCCAACAGATGTTTCCATGTAGGCATAAACTGGGTTAAGGGTAATAATTGGGCTTGTTTCAGTAAGGCCATACCCTTGGACAAAGTCAATTCCAAGTTGGTTAAAAAGTTTAAATGTTGAGGAAGGAAGAGGGCCTCCACCGCTAATACAGATACGAATATTATCCATAGAGAGTTTTGCTAAAATCCCTTTGAACATTTTATGTCCTGGGTTTACTTTAAATACTTTCTTAATTACACCACTAATGCTCATTAAGAAACGAATGAGACCATAGACCACAATTCCTTTCTCTCTAATCCCATTAAGAAGTCCTCTAAGCATCTTATTAAAGAGCATAGGAACTGCTAAGAACATCGTAACTTTCCCCATTTTCAGTTCTTTGAGGATTTGACTTACTATGAGTTTCTTTCCAAAAACAATTTCAGCTCCAACAGAGATAGCTTCAATAAATACTGCAAGCATCGTGTAGGAGTGGTGAATGGGAAGAAGGGCATAAAAGACATCGGTGGGGTACAATGTCATATGTGCTTGAGCAAGGTAGCAGTCACTTACTAAGTTAGAGTGACTAAGCATAACTCCCTTAGGATTTCCTGTTGTACCACTGGTATAAAGAATTGCGGCAATATCTGTTTCACTCGATTTATCGAGTTTTACTTTTTTTGTAGCTTTTTTATTAAAGATATAATTTTCTTGATCTATTGGTTCAAGAGAAATTTTTTCAACAATACCTAAAGTATTCTTTTTATCAATCTTTTCCATTCTCTCTTTATCGATAAAAAGTCTTGTAGCAGAGGAGTGTTTGATGAGGTGTTCAATTTCTTTATCACTTAATTGGTAATCAATAGGGACAACAGTTGCACCTGTGTAAAGAATTGCTAAATAGGCAACTGCCCACTCAGGGCTATTTTTCCCTGTTACAGCGACATTATCACCACTCTTTACCCCTTGTTCACCTAAATAAGAAGCTACTTGGATTACTTTATCATGTACTTCCTTATAGGTAAGAGATAATTCTGTTGGAGCGAATGCGGTAAAACATTTGTTGTTAGGATAACGCTCAACTGTAATGTTGAACATTTCAACAAGTGTTGGCCACTCTCCCTCAAAAAAAGTTCCCTTATATTGAGATAAAAAATCCCAAGGATTTACATTGTCTTTCTTCGCCATACTACTCTCCTTACCTTCACTATTAACGTTCAATCTTTTAGAAAGGGAGAAATCCCCTTATATTGACTATAAGACCTTATAAGAGAAAACTCAAGCGGAATAACACCATGTCAAAACTTGTCAAAGTGTCAAATAATTATAGCCATAGCTGTTTATTATATACGGCTCTCAGGAAAGCTCTCCCTTTATCCCTATCCGATTATCTCCATTTTCCTTATATTCATGGGTAATGTCCCTTATTAAGGATGGAATATAGTGTATAAAATAGAGACGCACCTCCACACAATCGTTTCAAGTAGTTGTGGGAAGTTAACACCAGAAGAAATTCTTCTTGGATATAAGAAGGGAGGCTATAAGGGCCTCGTGGTTACAGACCATTTAAACAGAAGTGCAGCTAGACACTTAAAAGTTGACCTTAGTGATAAGAAAGAGGCTTATAAGGCCTTCTTTCAAGGGTTTTTAGAACTAGAGAAGATCTCCCGTGATGAAGAAATTACCACCTATCTAGGTGCGGAGCTCCGCTTTGATGACAATCAAAATGATTTTCTTATATATGGTTTTACCCCTGATTTATTTTATGACTTAGATACTATTTTTAAAGAAGGATTAGCTAAATTTTATCCAAAAGCTAAAGCTCATGGTGCTATTATCATTCAAGCTCACCCCTTTAGAAATGGATGTTTTCTTGCAGAAAGTGAATTTCTTGATGGTATTGAAGCATTCAATCTCAACATTCGTCACGAAAATAATAATGCAGATGCCTATAAAGCTGCAAAAAAACATCACTTGTCGATGATTAGTGGCTCAGACTGCCATAGAAGTAATAATATGGCCCTAGGGGGTATTATTACAGACATTCTCCCAAAAGACTCAAGTGAACTCACACATATGATAAAAAGAAAAAAATATCTGAACTTCACTACCCCTGTTGAATACCTAGATTTTTAATGAGTTGAGAATAGGATAAAATATTGACCAAAAACACCCCCTATACTACAGTAGCCACTATGAGTTATACCACATTTGAAGAGTTCTGTGAAAAAGCTGATTCATTAACTAATTTAGAAAAACGAACTGACAATTATAGTGTTCGAGAATATCGTTTAGATAGGATGAAAGCACTATTACTCCATATAGGAAATCCCCAAGAGAAGTATAAGAGTATCCACATTGCAGGCTCTAAAGGAAAAGGATCTACTGCAATCTTTATAGCCAATGCTCTAAAGGCAATTGGGATAAAAACAGCCCTTTATATGTCCCCACATCTTATAGATTACAGAGAGAGATTTACTCTAAGTGGCTCTTTTATAGAAGATTCCATTCTCGTAGAAGCAGCAAATATCTTTACTTCAAAGATACAAGACTTCTCTTTTAGTGATGATATTGGCCCTAGTCATCCCACTACTTTTGAAATCTATACAGCGTATGCTTTTTTTCTCTTCTCCTACATCAACTGTGAGATGGCAGTAATTGAAACAGGCTTAGGTGGTCGCCTTGATGCTACAAACATCATCACCCCAATTCTATCCATTATTACCCCGATAGAACTTGAACATACTGCAATACTAGGCAACACTTTAGAAAAAATAGCAGTAGAGAAATCTAAGATTATTAAGCAAACTATTCCTGTGTGTATTTCACGGCAAACAAGTGTCGTTCGGCAGGTATTAGAGAAAGAAGCCCAAGAGAAAGCTTCACGCCTCTATGACTTAATGGGGGAAGTTGAATCGATTTCTGCGAAAACTACCCAAGAAAGAGAAATTGTTGATATCAGTTGGGTGAATGGAAAAGCAACTCATCTTAAGCTTCGTATGAGGGGTGAAGTGAGCGGTGAAAATAGTGCCCTTGCCCTTCTTGCCCTAAAAGTAGCAGGGCTCTATAAAGAGGGGATATCAGAAAAGGCCCTTGAAGAGACGACCCTTGTAGGGAGGATGCAACTCATCAACACCACTCCCCCTATTATCATAGATGGGGCACATACGAGTGAAAGCTTAAGGCACCTCCTTAATTCAATTAATCAACTCTACAAAGAAGAGGAGAAAGTTGTCATATTTGGAGCCCTTGAAGATAAGGATCACATTCATATGATTCGTCTTTTATTACCAGTTTTTTCGCACATCATCATAAGTCGACCAGGTACTTTTAAAAAAAGTAATGTTGAAGATCTTTATAATTTATTCAGAAAAGAGATAGAGCATGAAAAATCTGACACTTCTCTCTACCTTGAAAAAGAGGCACCTCGTGCCCTTAATCTTGCCCTTAATCTCTCTAAAGGAGTTAACCCTATTATCGTGACAGGGTCTTTCTATCTTGCAGGAGATATACTCACCTCTTATAATGAGATGAATGAAGAACAACAGGAGATAGTGTGCCCCTAAACTATAAAGAGATTGAACTTTTATTATCTGAATTACCTTTACAAAACAGTCGTATCCAAAAAGTGTATCAATTAGAAATACACACCCTTATATTTGAAATGCACCACCAAGAGGAACACTTTTGGCAACTCTATGTAGAACTTGGTACTGACCAAGCTCGCTTTCACAGAATTAATGGCTCTCGTTATGTCCACCCAACGATGAAAAAGGGGACCAAACAACGATTCAATCAATACCTATCTTCTCATATAGAGGGAATGATTATTGAAAAAGTTGAGCAAGTTGAAGAAGATCGTCTTTTCACCCTCTTTTTAAAAGGAAGTGAAGAAACATTACTTCTTCACTTTAGGTTCTATAGTGCTTCAAAAAGTAATGTTATTGTTACCTCAACTGATTATGTAATACAGGACTTGATGTATAGGCGCCCTAAAAATCATGAAACTTCAGGAGAAACCCTTGTTATAGAGGAAAAAAGAGAATCTACTACATCTTTTAGGGTGAGAGAGTATGATAAAACAACAACCTTCAATGAATATATTGAATCCCTCTTTATGGGGGAGAGGAAAGGGGAAAAAGAACAACTTCTTGACTCCCTTGCAGCTCATTATGAAAAACTCCTTGCTTCCTTGTTAACAGAGAAAGATCAACTGAAAAGAACATTAAAGTCTTCGAGAGATTATTCTATCTATAAAAATATTGCCGAGCTCCTTAGTAGTAATGGACACCTTATCCATAAGGGGATGGATTCTATTACCCTGTTAGACGGAGAAAACAGCACACAAATTCCCCTTAACCCCCTCATTAGTAGTGGAGAGAATATTACTCACTATTATGATAAATACCATAAAGAAAAACATAAAATGGAATACATAGAGGAATCTATTATTTCAATTGATAAAAAGATTTCACTTATTGAAGAGAAAAGAGAGACTCTGTTGGACTCATCTCAGATCTCTTTAACAGAGATAAGAAAAATGCACTCTGCATTGAATACGAGCTCTCTTAAGAGTGGGTCAAAATATTCCTCCTTTTCAGGTTTATATTTTAATAATGGTAAGTATGATATCTTAGTTGGAAGAAACGCAGATGAGAATGAAGAGTTGCTAAAGAAGATAGCTAAAGGAAATGATTATTGGATGCACACTCGTGATGTTGCCGGAGGGTATGTCATCATCAAGTATATAAAGAATAAACAAGTCGATTTAGAGACTATTTTAGATGCTGGAAACTTAGCGATTCTTTTTTCTAAGGCAAAGACACACAGCAAAGCTGACCTCTATTTTACCCAAGTAAAGTATCTTAAAAAGGTTAAGGGTGGAAAAAAAGGACTCGTTCTCCCTACGAATGAGAAAAATTATACTATCTCGCGTGATGAAGAAAGAATCACAAACTTGTATGAGAAGCAAACCCACCTAGGAGAAATTCAATGAGACAAATTAGTATAGAACAGAGGGTAATAGATAATAAAGAATATACAGCAATTTGTATTGGAGAAGTCTCTGGAGAACTTCCTCGCCACCTTCTTAGTGGAACTCAGGAGGCAGGCTACACCTACATGAATGGAAAGTTAGAGCCCATATTTTATACTGGGGTTAGAGATATTAATTCTAAGCGCTATATTATCTATGAAAAGCTAGATCTACTCATCTTTAGTGAAATAGCCCACTCTCTTAGAGAAATGGGAAAGGTGAGGATAGTAGAGCTCTCTTGTGCCCTAAGGATGGCTGGAAATGATTTTCTACAAAGTGAAAGTGGTATTATCCCTACATGGCGAATATTTTGGATAGCCAGTGGTGGGGTACTTCTTCTACCAGAGAGGATTTCCTCCCTCATCCTCTATAGCGCTAGTGATGAAGAGCGAAGTGAACACCTCTACCGTTATATGAAACCAAACCTCCTTCCCCCCTTTGCCCTTACCCACCAGCTTACCCAAATTCTCTACTATAGTGCTACAGGGATTGCCCCATATGAACTTCCTGAAACACGAGAATTACAGTGGACCCACATTCCACTCTCTCTAGGGATAAGTGGATTAGATCCTGTAATGGGGAAGGCAATAGACTCAACATTAAACATGAAATTAAATGAACAACGACTAACATATTCGAGTGCCTATAGTGCGAGTGACAATCTCTCCCATTTTGAGAGCCTCTTTGAGGGTCTTAATTGGAATATTACAAAAGAATCGCCCTATTTTGAAGAATCTGTGAAAAGTAATAGCACCCTCAATCAATATATGGAAAAGATTACCAAAAAGGCTCAGAACAAACTCTTTTTTAGAAAAAAAGGGATAGCTATCATTGTTACAGGAGTCTCTGTGTTGATTGTCCTCATTACATTAGTGCAATTTATCATAAAAGCAAATGAACCGCCCTACACAAGTGGAATGAACCAAATAGAAGTAGTGAATGAGTTCTTTGTAGGGCAAAATGAATTAGACATTGAAAAAATGAATGCTTCTTTAGCAAGAGGGGTAAAGAATCCCTTTGAAAGTGAAGTCTCTTCCTTATTTGTGAATAGTAGAGTAAGACAAGCATATGAAGGAATCAACTCTATCCTCACCCCACTTGAGTTTAACAGTCAAGAAAAGAGGGCATTACTTGAGTCTACCCTGATTTATGGGGTTGATAACCTCACCTTTAAAGAGGTAAATGATTCAACTTTAGAGGTTTCATATGACTTTTACCTTCCAGGGTTGAGTAGTGAAGAGCGTAGTGGGTATCCCCTAACAATTATTAATAAGAGGGTAAAATTTACATTTACTCATGAAAAAGGATATCAGCAGATAGAGAGTATTGAAGTCCTTGATACTCAAGTTATCCATGAAGAGATAATCCCTACTTATACAAAATAATAGGTATTAAGAAGTTCTTCAATTCGAGAAGTGTCATCTGGGTGAACCCAGTTGACTCCTTCAATACTTCTAAAAAAAGTCATCTGTCTTTTTGCATATTTTTGACTATTACTAATGATCATATCTCTCATAAGGGGAATGGAAAATGAATTGTTTTCCTTTAGAGTAAAATATTCTCTATACCCTATTCCTTGCATCCCAGGCCAAGAAGCTGTTGCCCCCATCTGTAGGAGAGCCTCTATTTCATCCATTAATCCAGCCTTAAACATCATATCAACTCGCTCTTCAATTCGTTCATGCAACTCTTTTTTATCACGGTGAAGACCAATAATTAATGGGTGTAACCCAGTTCTAGGAACACTAGGAACCTGGTAAGAAGAAAGGGGCTTGCCACTAGTTTCATATACCTCTAGAGCGCGAGTGACTCGATAGGAATCAGAAGGATGAATCTTAGTTGCCGAAAGGGGATCAATTCTTTGCAACTCTTCATAAGCCCATGCGAGGCTTTTCTCTTCTACTTTTCGAGCAATGAGTAGTCTTACTTCAGTTGAACTTTTTGGACTTACTGGAAGTCCGTAATAGAAGTGCTTAAAATAATAAGCTGTTCCACCACAGACAATGGGAATACGGTTATGGGCCCTTATATCGACTAAAGCATCATCACTAAGATGGACAAAATCTCCTACACTAAAAGACTCATGAGGCTCTCTAATATTAACGAGGTAGTGAGGGATACGAGAAAGCATAGCTTCATCTGGTTTAGCTGAACCTATGTTGAGGTGGCGAAATATTTGTATTGAATCTGCATTGATGATGGAGTAGTTATCGTGAAAGAAATTCTCAAGGAGTGCAGTCTTTCCTACTCCAGTAGGGCCGAAAAGAAAAATGAGGGGATATTTATTCCTTATCGATGACTGAATATTCAACATTTTCAGTTAACACTCTTTCTAATACTGTGGAAACAACTTTTTTATTGTTGCTTTCCATCTCTTTGTCTCCATTTGCACAAAGAACATTAGACAAACTGATAGCTACACAAGTCATTTCATACACATTATTTTCTTTATCAATTAATATATCTATAGGAATGCTCAAGGGAATCTCCTTATATCGTTGCTAGTAACTAGCAATCATGAACTATACACGAATAGAAAAGTTTTGGCTAGTACATAGGATGAAGAACCTCATTCTTACCCTATATGCTTCTCTATTTCCTTAATTTTCTCTTTTAAGAGGGTAATATACTCTCCCTTGTTTTGTTTCATCCTAAAGGCAGGCCCTGTGATACTTACAGCTGCAATAGCCTCTCCCCCTTTTGTTTTTATTGGGGCGGCAATACAATAAATTCCTTCTTCATGCTCTTCATCATCAATAGCAAATCCCTCTAGTTTTACTTTTCTTAATTCAGTAAGGAGTGCTTCTGGTTCTACTATAGTGCTATGGGTGTGTGGTATAAAATCTAGTTTTTTAACCAATTCCATCATCTCTTTTTCTCCTCTTTGGCTAAGAAGTGACTTACCAAGTCCTGTGCAATACACTGGAGCATCTCCCCCTGAGTGACTTGAAGTAACAACTCGAAGAGATTGTGTTGATTCTATTTTATAGATGTAATGAATCTTCTCTTTTTCCATTGTAGCTAAGTGGATGGTCTCTTTTGTCTGGGCAGATAATGAACCCATAACAGGAATTGCAAACTCTTGAAGTAAACTATATTTTGTTGAACTGTTTACAAAACGATTCATTTTTTGAGTGAGGGCATAACTCTCTTTTTCATTATCTTTATAGACATACCCTAAAGAGGTAAGGGTGCTCAAGAAGCGATAAAGGGTACTTTTATGAATAGAAATATCTTTGGCCATAAGGGATAAATTACTAGCCCCATTCTCTGCTAAATATTCTAATATTTTCATCACTCTTGTTACAGCGAGGACGTGTTGTTCTTCTACCAATCTCTTTTTCCTCCATCCCTACAATACCCTGAGGGAAGCAATTATTGCAACTATGTTTCAATAAAATATGAGTGTTTCAATAATAATATTGACAATCAGGGTAACATATTGAATAATAACATAAAAATGAAACAAAAAGAAATAAATGAAACAAAAGGTGAGAAAGAGGATGTATAAAGTAATGAATAGTGAGATTAAAACCCTCATTAAAAATAGTGGTGTGGTAGCAGTATTAGAGATTGAAGACTCTTCATGTGCAGTTGAAACAGCAAGAGCCCTCATAAAAGGAGGGGTCACTGTGATCGAACTTGCCCTTCGTAGTGCAGCAGCGGTCCCCTCCATTGCCCTTATTAAAGAGCATGTTCGAGAGATGAATATTGGAGTTGGAACAATATTACACCCCGACCAAATACAACATGTTATGGAACTAGGGGCCCTCTTTGGGGTCTCTCCAGGGTTAAATGAAAAAGTAGTGGAATCAGCAATTCTCCACAAATTCCCCTTTGCACCAGGAGTCGCTACAGCGAGTGAAATTGAAAAAGCTGTAACTTATGGTTGTGATGTTCTTAAACTCTTTCCAGCAACTCCTCTTGGTGGAATTGAATATCTAAAGGCAGTAAGTGCCCCATATAAACACCTCAATCTTTCCTACTTTCCTTTAGGGGGAATTACCCTAGAGAGCCTTCCTCGTTGGGCTAAAGTTGAGAATGTCCTCACAGTTGGTGGAAGTTGGATTGCAACGAAGGATCTTATAAGAGAACACAACTATGATGAAATAACTAGGCGGGCAAAGATAGCTATGGATATATGGAACAAAGAGAGAGGAGTAGTGAAATGAGAGTAGTCACATTTGGGGAGATTATGCTCCGATTAAACCCAATAGGATATAAAAGATTCATCCAAGCTGAAACCTATGAAGCCTCTTATAGTGGAGGAGAAGCTAATGTAGCTGTCTCCTTGAGTAACTTTGGAATTGACTCACTATTTGTTTCAAAAGTCCCATCCCATGAAATTGGACAAAGTGCCATTAACTCACTACAGAGGTATGGAGTTGACCCCTCCTTCATTAAGAGGGGAGGAGAGAGACTTGGGATATATTTCCTTGAAAAAGGGGCTTCTCAGCGCCCTAGCAAAGTAATTTACGACAGAGCTCATTCATCTCTATCCCTTGTAGAGGAGGATGAGTTTGATTGGGAGAAAATCTTTGAAGGAGTAGATTGGTTTCACTTTACCGGTATTACTCCAGCTTTAGGGGGAAATCTCCCTACTATTACCCTACAAGCGTGTAAAAAAGCAAAAGAGAGGGGCATTACCATAAGCTGTGATCTTAACTATAGAAAAAAGTTATGGACTAAAGAGGAAGCTGGCAAAGTAATGAGCACACTCCTACCCTATGTTGATGTAGTGATTGCTAATGAAGAAGATGCCTCTGATGTATTTAATATTCAAGCCTCCAATACTGACATCACTAGTGGAGAATTAAACAAACTAGGCTATGAAGAAGTTGCTAAAGAGATAATCAGACGCTTTGGTCCTAAAAAAGTAGCCATTACTTTAAGAAAAAGTATTTCAGCGAGCACAAATGAATGGGCAGGAATGATGTATGATGGAAAGAATTCTTATTTTTCACCTCAATACATGATGAACATAGTTGATAGAGTTGGAGGAGGAGATAGTTTTGCTTCAGGGATCATCTATGCTCTATTAAATAATTATGACCCTCAAAATGTAGTTAATTTCGCAGTTTCTGCTTCATGCCTAAAACACTCAATTGAGGGAGATTTTAATCAAGTGAGTGTAGATGAAGTGAATGTATTAATGAAAGGGGATGCCTCGGGAAGAGTTCAAAGATAAGTTACTTCCTTTGGGCTAATAATTCATGAATTCTTTTCACTATGATATGGGCAATTTCAATAGGTTCTAATTTATCTGTGTCGATAACAAGGTCAGCTATTGAAGAGTCAGAGTTATCGATACTATAAATCCTTTTATAACGAGCGGTATCTTTTTCATCTCTCTCGACGGTCTCTTTCAGGCGGTCTGCAAAAGTTCCCCCTTCCCTCTTTTGTATCCTCATTGCCCGCTCTTCAATACTTGCAGTGAGGTATACTTTAAGGTCGGCTTGTACAAGCATCCAGATAGCTAGGCGAGAGCCAAGGACACAGTCCTCTACAGCTAAAGCTTTCTCAACTTGCTTTTTATCGAGTTCTTTATCAATTTCATCATCCGTTTCAGCCATTTTGCAGAGCTGCCAAAAGTCGAGCCCCTTCTCTTCGGCTAAAGATCTGAAGGTAAAGTTGATGATGGGGTAATTCATCCTATCTGCTACGAGGGTACTTACTGTGGTATTACCACACCCACTTTTTCCTGAAATTGCAACTCTCATATTTTTTTCCTATTTATTCTATATTTCTTAACTGTTCTCTAATATTTTCTAAACTATCTTTTAAGGAGACTACTAATTGATTGACCTCTCCTATCATACTTTTGCTTCCAATGGTATTAATCTCTCTGTTAATCTCTTGCGCTAGAAAGTCTAACTTCTTACCAACAGAACCTAAAGAAGTAACAATTTCATCAAAGGAGGTGAAGTGGGTAGAGAGGCGATTTAGTTCTTCAGCAATAGAGTACTTTATTAATAGAAGGGCTATTTCCTGTAAGAACCTCCCTTCATCATATTCACTATTGCCCATCAACTCTTTCATCTTTGTTTTGAGCGTTTCTTTAAGCTTCTCTTCTATCTGTGTGCTATATCCTTGTATCGTAGCAACCCATTTTTTCATATCTTCTAATAGAGAGACGATATGAATCTTTGTTGCTTCTCCCTCTTTCACCCTTCCTTTCTTAAATTCTTCTAGCACTTCATTAAGAAGTGAGAATAAGGGCTCTTCAAAGGTGTGAGGATCGAGGGTGTTTGTTTGAATAATTACCCCATCAAGGGCCATGTAATCACTAATCTTCCCTTTGTCTTCAATGTGGGCAACCTCTCTAATTTCCTCAAATGCCTTTGTGTACTCTTCTACTATTTCTCTGTTTACAGTGAGGGTTGTGGTATTTATGAATTGTTTATAACGAATAGTTATTTCAACAGAACCACGAGAGGCTACTTCTTTAATTCTATTATCGATTTCAGTTTCGAATAGAGAAAAGAGGGAGGGCATATTGTGTTTAATATCGAGATAGCGATTGTTATACGATTTAACTTCAATCGTAAGGGAAAGAGCTTCAGTTCTTAGCTCTTTTGAAGCAAAGCCAGTCATGCTAATCATAATAGTGGTTCCTTTAATGAGAGAAGGGATGTAATAACAAGGTGAGTATTTCCTGCCCCCATCGTAATACACACATCTGATGAGTGCAATAAGGCACCTACTGTTTTTATTGCTTGTTCAACATCTTCTACAAAAATTCCATTACATCTTAGGGCAATTGATTTACTTACATTAATAGCTTCTTCTTCACATCCATCGTGTCTCATAGAAAGAGAGACAGGGAAGATGATAAGAGTATCGCTTAGGGTAAGAGAGGTAATAAAATCTTCATAGAATGTTTTCATTCTACTTACTGTGTGGGGGAAGAAGATAACAATGAGGCGACTTGTGGGATGAAGTAAACGTATCGTTTCAATTGATGAAGTAATTTCACTAGGGTGATGAGCATAATCGTTATAAAGGGAAAAGAAATGAGAAGAATCACTTAATAGGTGTACTCTCCCCTTTGCCCCCTTAAAGAGAAATACTTGATTAAACAATGCATCAAGTTGAGTAGCGTTTACATGTCCATTATTGATAGCAACTGATGCTAATAAAGAAGCTCCTACTTGGTCACTCACAAAAGAGGAGCCAACCAATGTAGTTGAATATGTTTTCTTCATATTCGGTATATAAAATGAGTGAAGATCATCTTCATAAGGATAGGTATAGGTAAACGTAGCATCATCACTTTTGGAAAAGGTGATGAGGTGTAGATCTCTTCTCCTATTCTTCACATATGTAAGGATATGCTCTATCCCCTTCTCATCTTTGTTACAAATAATTGGTGCTCCTATAGGGAGAAGTTCCACAAGGTGGATAAAAGAGGCAATAAGTTGATCACTACTTTTAAAGTAATCACTATGTTCTAGTTCTATATTGGTAATAAAGAGGCCCTTAAGTGTGAGGAGGTGAAAATGATCTCGATACTCACATGCTTCAAGGAAGAGGAGTTCTTCCTCACTGTCTATAGGAGGGAAATATTGGTTTTCTTCATCTATCAACGAGGAGCCATATATTGCACTAAAAGGGACATCTAAGGAATTAAGAAGGGAGGTAATGCAGGCAACACTTGTGGTTTTACCATGAGTGCCACTTACCCCATAGGTGGGATAATTTCTACTTAGATACCCTAAGAATTCAAAGTATGAGTATATAGGAATATTGAGTAAAAGAGCTTTTTGGATGATAGGATGTTCTTTTGTATAGGCACTCGAGTAGATAAGAAAATCAAAATATGGGTCAATAATAGATTCTTCAGATAGATGAGTAAAAGGGATAGAGTGAGCAATAAGGGCCTCGTCACTACTAAAGACCTCTCTCACGTCCCACCCAAAGACTTGTCCCCTTTTATGTTTCAAATAGATAGCAAGGGTACTCATTCCAGTACCTTTAATCCCTACCATATATATTTTTTTATCTAAAAAAAGGGCCATCAAAATTTCCTTTATCGACAAAAAAAGCTGCCACGTATTGGACAGCCGGTGATGAACATAAGTATAGCTATAATTATTTAGCGTGTTTCATCTTTGCGTTACATTGTTTGCAAACTTGTGTTTTACTACCATCTACTTGTTGTTCATACATTACTTTTATTGCAGTTCTATTACAAACAGGACATGTCCCTCGTGCGTGGTTATATTGGTCTGTGATGCCAGCTCCTCTGTGTGCTTTAGCCATGAAAATCTCCTATTGCGATTGGTTTCTATACAGAATAGACTATATTAACCTTAGATAAATTTGTCAAGCAACAAGTGAGTCTCTAGAACTGATAATGTGCACTTAATAAAAGAGTTATGGGCTCTACTGGAGATGAGGTTGTATACCATAGTGTGGGAACAAGGAGGGAAATATCTACAAAAAGGGAGTTTATTTGGGCTCCTAGTCCATAACTTGTTGTTCCATCCCAATCAAATCCAAACAATGTGTTGGGTAATCCCCTATTCTCTTTATACCCTGTTTGAAGAGCAATAGTTAAATCTTTTAATAATTGTAATTTTAGCTCAAACCCCATATGAAGAGAACGTAAATCATCATCCAATAGGTGAGTGATATCAAAAGCAGAAGTAAAGACAAATCTATTAAGTTCGTTATTTACATCAAATTCGTTTGAATGAAAAGCAAGTCCCACTTTGGTGTTTTGTAATAAGGTAGTAAAGTCGAGCACTAATTCACTCGTATCTTCATCGAGAGTAAATAAAGAATCAGTTAGAAGACCAAGAGAAATAAATGGGTAGGAAATAAGGAGTCCGAGTCCTGTATTAAAAAGCTGTCCTTCATTACTAGGGGCGTAACGATTCAGGTAAACCTGAGCAATATAGTCTAAAATAGCACTATTTTTATCAATTGTAATAAGGGGACGCTTCATACGGGAACCACTTCTTGCATATAGTCCAATAGAAAATGCTGAAAACCCATATGCAACATTGAGTTGAATAAAAGAATCATTATAACTCGTGTAGGTAAGCGATTCTCCTAGGATAGCCCTATCGGTAAGATCAAAGCCAAAGCCTACGAGCAAAGCACTATAGCGGGAAGCAAACAAGAACTCGATAAGTGTGATTGGATGTTGCATCGTGGGGATAGGGTCTGTAGCATTCAGGGTGCTCCTATCAACAATGGCCTCTTGTGCTACCATATTAAAACTAAAGAGGGGAGCATCTTGAACATATAGGGATGCTGGGTTTATTTGAAAAGAGGAGGGGGTGTCAGCGAGGGCAACTCCTGCTTCCCCCATTGCTTGATAACGTAATGAGGGTTTCAATTGGCTAAAAAGGGGAGTAGCTATGGTGATAATGAGGATGATGAATAGAGTAATTATTTTTTTATTCATGTCCCTTTACCCCCTTATCCCTCTATCTTACTCAATTTCCTTATTCTTTTCTATTGATGAGGAAAAATTTTCAATAATAGTAGAAAGCTCAGCCCTCAAATACTCCCTTACACCCACTATTTCTGGCTGTAATGAATTAATAAGGGTAAGGGCCTCTTCTCTTCTTTCCTTCTCATGCCATCCGATAAGGCGCAATAGGCTTACTAACCTCTTTTCTAGTTTCACCTTCTCCTCATTTATTAAATTGGAAAAGTTCCTTGTATACACTTCTATAATAAGGCTCACTGACCCAATAGAATCTTTAATAACATGTTTTTCAAAGAGGGTAATAATGGTATCAAGTTCATCACTACTATAGGTTCCATACTCTTTGTAATCAGGACTCTCTTTCACATAGATACCTTCAATAAAAGAGAACCCCCTTATAGTTTCTTCGATTGGTAAGAAAATTGAATCCTTAAATGAGTCAATATGGGCAATTTTGGAGCTAAATTCTATTCCATGAGGGAAGAGATGGCTTATAGAAGAATCTTTACCTATAATGAAAAGATGTTCTGAAACTCCCATCTTACTCGTAGGACTTCTCCCCCCTTTCTTTGTTTTAGGGATGCTTATGGTGCGAATAGCTTCATGCCTAAGAGAGAGAATTGCATAGAGCTCATCAATGCTAAGAATTCCATCACTAGGGTAGGAAACAATAATATGAGGGGCATCAACTCTGTTGATAAGAGTCACAAAAGCTTTATAACTCTCTTTTAGTGAACAAAACGGACTTTTAGTCTTCTTCCAATCATCTCTTATACCACTAACATCTATAAGAGACCCATCCGTTTTGGTTTCACTTGATGGGACAAAGTCATCCCATAGGGCGAGGGAATTAAGGAGATGGTAGGCACTTCCATACTGTTGAGGATGACTTGGTGGGTCGAGATAGATAATATCTCCTTGATGCTGGGTCACAAAAGAGAGGGCATCTTGGTGATACACCTGTGAAGAAGTCTCGTTGTTAGAGAGAAGATAAGGAATAGCAAGTTCTATCTCCTCACTTACCCTCTTTTTAACCCCATCACCTTTTCCTACTATATGTTTGTGGTATGAGGTGAATGTGCCAGAAATATTAGCAACCCTTAGACTTTGATAAAGTAGAGAGGAGATAGCTACCATCTTCTCTTTTTCACTCATCTTTCCTTCTCTGAACGACTCTTGAACCTCATTTCTCACAGCATCAATAAAGAGGGCATTTTCCCTTGAATAAAATACTCTCTCCCTCCCCTCTTCAATCAATTGTGAATTCTTTGGAGCATAGTGGGTAGATAAAAAAGGTTTACCAGAGACAAAGCCACTTTGAGCAGCATAGAGGCCACTCATATTGAGTAAAGAGTAGTAGGCATCAATTCCTCCCATAAAGGAGAACATCTTAGAGAGATCCTCTCTTTCTAGAGAGAGATAAACACTATTAACAAGATAAGAGAAGTATTCATTATCGTTAGCAATTACATTCATATTGAGAGTTTTAGCAATTCTACTCACTACCCCAGAGCCACAAAAAGGATCTATGAAGGTGAGATTCTTCCTCTCCCCCGCAACCTCATAAAGGAGGCTTGTAAGGGGACCGGCCATAAACTTTTTGGCTCTTTTCGCGTAGTTTAGTTATTCGGAAGTTGGAGCAATACTTGGGGCAGTTCCCAGCTCCTGATCTGCTGCATCGTGACTGTTTTCTTGCCTGGAACAACCAGTGATTTGAGAATGTCCTTCTTCTCAGCCAGGCTCTTGGTCCTGTTCAGCAGCTTCCATGCCTCCCAGGTGATGTACAGCTCAGCATTCTTGGTCGCAAAGCAAGCCCTGCTGTGTGATTTTTCCGAAATTATGGAGTGCAATGCGTTCACCAGCTGCAGGTTGTATGGCCCTTTCCTGGATTCATTCCATGAACCAAGTGAAAAATGGGCCAGTCC
>SABI01000023.1 GCA_009929055.1 Spirochaetia bacterium
ATTCCCATGATTGTCAGTACAGGTTGTGCAATACCTGGAATTATGGCAACGAGGACAATAAAGAACGAACGTCAGAGAAGAACAACTGCAATGCTCGCTCCATTTATGCCTTGTGGGGCAAAGCTTCCAATTATTGCCCTTTTTGCAGGGATCTTCTTTAAGGATGCGAGTTGGGTAGGGGCTTCTATGTACTTACTTGCTATTGTGGTAGTTCTTGTTAGTGGCCTCATTATTAGAAAAATTACAGGAGATACCTCTCAATCCTACTTCATTATGGAACTTCCAGAATATCGCTGGCCTAGTCTTAAAAGGGCAACTCTATCGATGTTTAACAGAGCAAAAGCGTTTATTATTAAAGCTGGAACTATAATTCTCATATCAAATGCAGTTGTCCAATTACTTCAAACATTCAATTGGTTATTTAGTGTAGTAGGGGAGAGCAATGCTTCTTCAAGTATCTTAGCTTCCATTGCAGGTCCATTAGCGTTTCTCTTTATTCCATTAGGGTTTGGTATTTGGCAGTTTGCAGCTGCTGCTATTACAGGGTTCATTGCGAAAGAAAACGTAGTTGGAACTCTTGCAGTTACTTTTGCTATCACAAACTTTATTAATGTTGAAGAGTTAGCTTTAGTAGGCGATGGCTCTAGTGTTGTGGCTGTCTTTGGAATTGGCTCTGTTGCAGCTTTTTCATACTTAGTATTTAACTTATTCACCCCTCCTTGTTTTGCTGCTATAGGGGCAATGAACTCTGAGATGGAATCAAAAAAATGGTTATGGGGTGCTTTAAGCTACCAATTAGGAACAGGTTACATCCTCTCCTTTGCTGTGTATCAAATAGGAACCCTCATCACAACAGGAAGTGTCGGCTCTGGTTTTATAGGGGGTGGAATAGCAGTATTAGCAATGATAGCTGTAGTAGTCTATCTCATTAAAAAGCCTAAACCAATAAGTGCACCTACTTATGTAGCTGAATTAGGAGCGTAATGTATGGTAAATATCATAGTTGTATTAGTTATAGCCCTTATCTTGGGATTAAGCATAGCAAAAATGGTTCGAGATAAAAAGAAAGGGGTAGTGTGTAGTGGATGTAGTGCTTGCCCGATGAGTGGCTCTTGTGATAGTCCTACTCATGATAAATAGATTTGAAATGAAGCACTATTAATAAGTGCTTCATACTTTTTTATAGCAAAGATAGTGGGCAAATTGTAAAGGAATTTTTATAATTGAATTATTTGATTCAACCTCCAAACTCTCATCTTCTAAAAAGGTCCGTACCATAAAACTTGTTCCTGGATAGAGGTTATGCATATTACAAAATTTTAATAACCCCGTAATAGCTTCCCCTTCTTCAGTAATTCTGATTAATTTAAGGGGAACACCTACTGGTGCTGTATCGACTCGTGGAGCAGAAATGAGAGCAGCTTCATTTTTAGATCCTGGAAAAGGATTTCCATGGGGACAACACTCAGGTTTGCCAAAGAAATCATACAAATAGGTAGTAAACTCATCACTCAAAGTTTGCTGAAGTCTTTGAGCCTCTTCATCTGATTTTTCCCAGGGATAATTCATCCTCTTAATCAACATATACTCAGCAAGGTAGTGTTTTTTTAATACCTTGATTCCATATAATCGCCCCATTTCAGTAAGGCGAATATTTTTATATGTATCTTGGCTCGCTAGATTTAAGATAGTAAGGCGCTTAATAGCTTGGTTTACTGCAGGTTTAGAAACTTCTAATTTTCTAGCAAGTTGAGAATTTGTTACTTTCCCATATTCTCGTTCGAGTAAAAACATTGTCACTAGATAATTTGGGGCAGTTGGGAATTTTTCTTGTAGTTCTTGAAATGAATATTCTTGTGTGTCCATGTAGGTATCATACTGTGAAAAAGGGGAATGCTCAACAATGAATCCTTCAGAGGATACTTCTATTCTATAGATTATTCTTCTTATACATTGTAATATTCATTATTCAAATAAAAATATCGAATAATAGAGGTGTAATATGGGTGTCAGAGGTGAAGTGTTTTCTACAAAGCTTAGTACAGGGGACAGAACCTACTTTTTTAATGTAAAAGAGAATGTATATGGAGACATGTTTTTAAATATTGTTGAAAGTAAAGGAACAGAGGGTGGCGAAGGAAGATTTATTCGTCAATCCATCGTCGTCTACCAAGAAGATTTAGGAGAATTTATTAAAGAATTCCAAAAATCACTCGATTTTATTAAACAATCTGTCTCAGAGTAGAAATTCGAAAAGTAGTTCGGTGAATGGGAGAAAGACCCCACACTGAACACTTTTCTAGATGCTCCTTTGTGGGATACCCTTTATGCTTTTCAAAGCCCCAGTTGGGAAATAGATAAGAGAATTTGACCATAACAGCATCACGAGCTGTTTTAGCAAGAATAGAAGCTGCCATAATTTCTGGAATAAGGGAGTCTCCCTTTACAATTGCTTCAATAGGGTCATCTGTTTTAAATACCTGATTTCCATCTACCACTACTTTAGAAATTTTTATATTACTCATCTTCACTTTAGTATAACTCTTCTTCATTGCTAAAAGGGAAGCTTGTAAAATATTTACAGAATCTATTGTTTTATGGTTCACAAAACTTATTGAGTAAGATAAAGCCCTCTCTTTGATGATGATAGCTATCTCTTCTCTCTTACGTGTAGAGAGCTTTTTTGAGTCTCTTAATATCTCAATTGGAAAATCTTCTGGAAGAACAACAGCAGCTGCACACACAGGTCCTGCTATTGGTCCACGCCCCGCTTCATCAACTCCACATATATACTTCATAATAATTAACCATAGTCTTAGGTGACTTAATTTGTCAATTATCTTCCATTATGGTATACTCCTTTGCAGATGTGTTGATATCTACTATATGGGGCTACTTAAAAGTGTGCTCGCTTTGTGCCACCGACTTGGAGAAATGGAATTGTTTTTAAAAAGTATCGAGCTTTATGGATTTAAATCCTTTGCAGATAAAACAAGATTAGAATTTGCTCATGGAACTACCAGTTTACTCGGCCCTAATGGGTGTGGTAAATCTAATATTGTAGATGCCATAAAATGGGTATTAGGGGAGCAGTCTACAAAAACACTTCGAGCAAGTAAGATGGAAGATGTTATTTTTAATGGGACAGAGAAGCGTCCTGCAATGAGTGTTGCTGAAGTGAGCCTCATCATAAACAATGAACAAAACCTCCTCCCAACAGAACACTCTGAAGTCGAAATTAAACGAAGGCTCTTTAGAAGTGGAGAGAGTGAATTCTTTATAAATAGAGTCCAAGTAAGATTAAAAGATATTAGAGAACTTTTTTTTGACACAGGAGTAGGTAAATCAGCCTACTCTATTCTAGAGCAGGGAAAAATAGACCAAATATTGTCTCACAAGCCAGAAGACCGCCGGTATATCTTTGAAGAAGCAGCAGGAATTACCCGCTTTAAACAACGTAGTGAAGAGGCTTTAAGGAAACTAGAGAGAACTAGTGAGAATATTGAGCAAGTTGAAACCTTGCTGAGTGAAATCAAACGGCAATACGACTCAAGAAAAGGGCAAGCTGCAAAAGCTGCAAGGTACAAAGAACTTGAAAAAGAACTGATCGATATTGAAGTAAATGTTGCCCTTTCTACTATCCACACCTACCTAAAACTTCAAGACACACGAAAAGAAAACCTTATAGAGACTCAAGATTTATATGAACAGAAGAAAGAGACAATACAAGAACGCTCCCTTGAAATTAGTCAATTACAAGATACCCTACACACCTTTAGTGAACAAAAACTCACCCTAACTAATGCTCTTCAACGTTTTGATGAACAAAAAAAAGGAACCTTTGCCCGTATTGATCTCCTCACTCAACGCTACCATGATTTTACCACCCAAAAAAATGATGCTATTAATAATTATAATAGAATTAAAGAAAAGATAGAAATTGATAAAGAACAATTAGAGGATCAAGAAGATAAAAAAGAATCATTAGAGAAGTATATAAAAGGGACTCTTAGTGAGCAAAAAGAAAATAAAACTGAAATTGAAAAAACTACTCACCTCATCACCTCTATAGATGAAGAAATTCTTACAAAAGAAGAGTTAGAGAGAAAAGGGGACATGAGACAAGAAGAGTTAAGCCTACAACTACGAAGTATTACCGATAAAATTGTTGAAGAGCTTGAGCAACTTCTTAGTGAACATAATTATTCATCACACGCTCGCTCTAAGGCCCTAACAGAACTAAACAACCATATTGCCTCTATTATTAAACAAGTAGAGCGCTGGGCCCTAGTAGCTCCTAGCATGATGGAAGATGAAAGTTTCGATAAAGAAGAAGATGTTCACAGAGAGATTATTATATCATTAGAGAATGTGAAAAGTGAAATTAATAATTTCAGCTCTACCTATATTTCTCTCTTTGATTCTCTCACCTCTCCTAAAGGGACAATTAGTCAAAAAAGAGGCATTGATGAACTCATCGAATCAACTCGAAAAGAGATCCTTAGTTTAAGGGAATCAGTTCTCTCTTTACGTAATGAGAGAGGAGGCTTAGTCTCTTTACTTGAACAATACAGAACAAAAGATACATCTCTTCAAGTCTCTTTAAGCCAGTATAAAACATCCCTAGAGGCTACAAATCATGTGATTGAAAATCTTAACAAAGTAATCAGTGAGAAAGAATTTAGCTTAGAAGATGCTTTAAGTGATAGTGAAGTAGCCAATGTAAGAATGGGTGAAACTATGGAAAAAATCACCCAAATTAAAGATGAACAAGTCTCCATTGATGATGAATTACTCCGACATAAAGAATCATTAGAAGAACTCGAAGAGACAATGAAAGAGACGATGCTTCAAGAAAGAGAGCTTCAAAAAGAGCAGCAACAAGAGTATGAGCACCTCAATGAAATGCGCAGTAGCATGGAAAAATATAGACTTCATATTGACTCTCTTCATGAACAGATTCAACAAGTTTACCATCTTTTCTATGACACCTACGGCAGGAGTTTAAAAGAATATGACTCTCGTTTGAGTAGTGAATTAGAAAGTGAAACCTCTTTAAGGGAAGACTTAATTCAGTTAAAGAAGCAAATGGGGCAAATGGGCTACATTAACCATATGGCAGAGAGAGAGTTTGAAGAAATAAAGGAGCGATATGACTTCTTATCCCTTCAACACAATGACCTAGTCAAAGCCAAAGAAAATTTAGAAAAAGTGGTAGTGGAGATTAAAGAGCGAAGTGAAGAGCTTTTTCTCACCTCTTATCATCAAATTAGGGCAAACTTTCACACCATGTTTCACCGAATGTTTGCCGGAGGTAGGGCAGAGTTACGCCTATTAGACCCAGAGGATATCCTCCATTCTGGTATTGAAATATATGCCCAACCTCCTGGAAAGAAGCTTGATAGACTAGCTCCTTTAAGTGGAGGGGAGAAGAGCCTTACAGCAGTAGCCCTCTTGTTTGCTACCTACAAAGTAAAACCTTCCCCATTCTGTATTTTAGATGAAATAGATGCAGCTCTTGATGATAGAAATATTGGTTCATTTTTAAGTGTCTTAAACGAGTTTAGTGAAACAAGTCAATTTATTATAATTACCCATAATAAACATACCGTGATGGGCTCTCAAACCCTCCTTGGAGTTACAATGCAAGAGAAAGGTGTCTCAAAAGCGATAAGTTATAAAATGGGATGGGAAAAGGATGAAAGTGTGATTCATGATGCACATGTTGACAATGCTTTCAATAATACAGTATAAGTCTTTATTGTAACGATTAATTTAGTGGATGGATAATGTTTGATTCAATAAGTGAAAAATTTAGTTCAGTCGTCAGATCCTTTAGTGGAAAGTCGAAAATAACCGAAAAAAATATTCAAGATGCTGTCGAAGAGATAAAAGTCGCCCTCCTTGAGGCCGATGTGAATCTTCGTGTGGTAAGAAGATTTATCAACCACACCCTAAGTGAAGCGACGGGTGAGAAGGTTCTTAAATCTATTGACCCGGGACAGCAATTTGTAAAGATTGTTTATGACAAAATGGTTGACTTACTTGGAGACGTTGAACATCAAGACCTTAACTTAAAAGGACCTGATACAGTAAGTGTAATCCTCATGATGGGTCTTCAAGGTTCAGGTAAAACAACAACTGCTGCTAAACTTGCCTATAGACTAAAAAAACAGGGTCGAAAAGTGATGCTCGCTGCAGCTGACTTAGTGAGACCTGCCGCTATTCTACAACTACAAATCCTTGGTGAAAAAGTTGGCGTTCCTGTATTTACTTTAGATACAAAAGAGCCAGCAAAAGTAGCGAAAGGGGCTTTAGACGCAGCAAAGAAAGGACTCTATGATGTCCTTATTGTCGACACTTCTGGAAGAATGCACCTCGATGAACACTTGATGAATGAGATTAAAGGTGTTCATAAAGTCCTTAATCCAGATGAAACCCTCTTTGTAGCAGATGCGATGACTGGACAAAATGCAGTCTCAATTGCCTCTGAGTTTGAAGAGAAGGTGGGTATTACTGGAGTTGTATTAAGTAAATTTGATTCAGATACTCGAGGAGGGGCAGCCCTTTCACTTCGAAGTATCGTGGGTAAACCAATTAAATTTATTGGAGTAGGGGAAAAGATTGAAGACTTAGACCCATTCTACCCAGAGAGAATTGCTTCAAGAATCCTAGGGATGGGAGACGTTGTCTCATTAGTTGAAAAAGCACAAGAGAGCATCAATCAAGAAGATGCCATCAAAATGCAAAAGAAGATGTCTTCGAATACATTTGACTTATCAGACTATTTAGAGCAACTTGATAGGGTAAATAGTATGGGCTCTATTGATAAACTTATTGAACTTATTCCTGGTGCTAAGGGGAATATCAATGAAGATGATATAGATATGGGAGAAATGAAGAGAGAAAAGGCAATAATTCAGTCTATGACCTTTTCGGAACGGACAAATTACCATATACTAGGCCCGACGAGAAGAAAAAGAATTGCAAAAGGATCGGGTACGAGTGTAAGCGAAGTAAACCGATTAATGAAAAAGTTTGAGAAAATGCGACTTATGATGAAAAAAGTTGCTAGAAATAAAAAATACCAAGCATCAATGTTAAAAAACTTGGGCATGTAAAGAGCTGTTAGCCAGGAGGAATTTGTGAGTACGAGTATTAGACTAAAGCGTTTTGGATCAAAAAAGAGACCTTATTACAGATTAGTTGTAATTGATTCAAAAGCTGCACGAGACAGTCGTTCAATTGAAGAAGTGGGTCAATATCACCCAATCGAAGCAGAAGGTAAACAAGTAGTTTTGAAAGAAGATCGCATTAAAGAATGGATTGCACAAGGTGCACAACCATCAGCAACTGTGAAATCACTTTTAAACAAGCATCATATTACAATTGTTAGAACACCGTTAGAATAGTTTAGGAGTAATTGCTGTGGAAAAAGAGTTAGTTGAATATATCGCAAAATCTCTCGTTGATTATCCCGATGAAGTGAGTGTAAACATGGTTGAAGGGGAACAGTCGACAATTATTGAATTGAAAGTTGCTCAAAGCGATGTAGGTAAGGTAATTGGTAAGAGTGGGAGAATTGCGAACGCCGTTCGCGTCATTCTTAATGCATCAGCAGCAAAAAACAACAAACACATACAGTTGGAAATTCTTGACTAATGCAGTATATAGCCACAGGGGTGCTTAGAGGCCCCCACGGTCTTAAAGGTAGTATTAAACTCAAATCTTTCTCAGGTGAAGTAGCGCATCTTTTAGATATAAAAAAGGTGCAACTTCGTCATGGAACAGAAGTTCGTCTTTTTGAAGTGGATGAAGTTATTACTCATGGTGATGAACTCCTTATTCGCTTTAGGGGTATCGATTCTCCAGAGAAAGCAAGAACCTTAAACGGATGGGAACTTTGGGTTGATCGAGAAGATGCCGCCCCTTTAGAACAAGGGGAATACTATAGTGCAGACCTCATGGACTCCTCTATAATTGTAGAGGGAGAAGTGGTAGGAAAAGTAGTAGCAATACTCGACGGACCCCAAGCACTACTGTTAGAAGTTAAGCACTCCGTAGGGGAGAAAACATCTCTTATCCCTTTTATGGCCCCATTTATTGGGTTTGTCCATACACATGAGAAAGAGATAGAACTACTAGAGAAGGAACTTCTTTCATGAATTTTGATATTCTCACCCTTTTTCCAGAGATTGTCGATTCTTTTTTTACACAGTCGATTATGGCAAAAAGTGTTGAGAGTGAAAAGATTTCCTATAAAATTACGAATTTTAGAGATTTTGCTTTAGATAAACACCATACTTGTGATGATACTCCCTACGGTGGAGGTGCTGGAATGGTGGTAAAGCCAGAACCATTAGGTGCTGCCCTTGAGAGTATTAAAGCAAAGGGGAAACGGGTATTATATCCGACTCCTAGTGGCAAGAAATTTACTCAAGAGTATGCTGCATCCCTTGCTAAAGAGAGTGACATAGTAATTATCTGTGGACGCTACGAGGGGATTGACCAAAGAATCATTGACCTGTATGTTGATGACGAGATTTGTATAGGTGATTATGTAATCAGTAGTGGCGAAGTAGCTGCACTTGTAATCATTGATGCTGTCTACCGTCTTGTTGATGGGGTTATTAATAGTGATTCCTTAGTAGAAGAGAGTTTTACTGATGGATTATTAGAATATCCTCACTATACAAGACCCGTAACCTATTGCTCAAGAAGCGTTCCTGATGTATTATTGTCGGGTCATCATGCGAATATTGAGAAATGGCGGATGGAAAAAAGAATTGAAAAGACGCGTGCTATGCGTCCTGATTTATTAGAAAAACGCCATACTTAGAATGGCAACATAGAACTTAGTTGAAAAAGAAACCATATAGTGCGAAGGGGACTGAAGAAGATGGATGTTATTAAGGCAATCGAAACTGAACAGATGAAAGAAAATTTAGACGTATATAGAGTTGGTGACACTGTTAAAGTCTATTTTAAAATTAAAGAAGGCGATAAAGAGAGAATTCAGATTTATGAAGGTCTTGTTATTGCATTTAATAATGGTGGGATTCGTAAGACTGTAACCATAAGAAAGAATTCATATGGTGTTGGTGTTGAAAGAATTTTTCCTGTTCACTCACCTCGAGTTGAAAGAGTTGAAGTAGTAAGACGTGGACGAGTAAGAAGAGCAAAACTCTACTATATTCGTGGTAAAATCGGTAAAGCTGCTAAAGTTCAAGAACTTATCATTAAAAAAAGATAATATAACTTTTTTAGAGTATATGTTACTCAGATGTAAAGGGGCAGTTAATCTGCCCTTATTTCTGTTTTTATTGACAAAATATTGCAATTTGTAGATAAGTGAAGTAAAGTATAATCAAGAAGGTCATGTTTAAAGGGAATGTAAGCTATTATGGCAAAACAAGAGACAGGGAAAAAAGAAACTACCTCTTTTCAAGATGTAAATCCTAAAAAGAGACGCAGACGAAATAAACAACAACAACTTAAAAAGAGTGCTAAAGAACACGTAGTTGAAAAAAATCAAAGATCTGCCGTAGAAAAAAAGAAAATTCCTTCCTCTGTTCCAACTAATATTAAAGTTCCCCGCGTGATAGAACCTCTTCCAATGTGTAATATTTGTGGCAAACCAATTCAAGGGATTGCTCAAGCTATTAGTGGCCCTACAAAAGAAGAGATAAACCACTTCGATTGTGTATTGAGGAAAATTACAGAAGATGAAAAAGTGATGCCCCCAAGAAAAGTTTCTTATATTGGAAAAGGAACCTTTGCAATTATTGATACAGATGAAAATGGAGCTTTAGTCTTTACTAAAAGAATTATATTTGAGTCTCCTGAACATTTTGATGCATATAAAAAATTTGTTGAAGAGCAAAAAAGGTAGAGAGATGGAACAGAACGTGAAAGCAATGCTACCAGGAACCTTTGACCCTCCAACAAATGGTCATATTAACTTAATAGAGAGGACAAGTCGTCTCTTTAGTACCCTTGATGTTGTTGTTGCCGAAAACATTAATAAGGTATGTGTGTTTAACGCTGATGAGAGGATGAAAATGCTTAAAGAGCTTACTTCTCATTTGCCCAATGTGAATGTTATGATTCATAGAGGACTTATTGTTGATTACGCAAAGAAAAACAATATATCTGTGATGGTGAGGGGAGTAAGAGCCCTTGTTGATTTTGGTTATGAGTTTGAACTTGCTATGACGAATAAACAACTCTATCCATCCTTAGAAGTATTGTTTTTACCCACTGATCCTAAGTTTTTTGTTCTCCGATCTTCCGCAATTAAAGAGATGGCAGCCTATGGTGCAGATATCAGTACTATGGTCCCTAAAATTGTGAGTGATTTACTAACAGATAGAGTGAAGATGTTGACATAAAAGGGCATTTTCGTTATTCTCATCAAAGCACTTTTACCAACAAAGAGGTTTTAATTATGGCAGTACCTAAACGTAAGACGTCCAAAGCAAGAGCAGCAAACAGAAAGTCTGTTAACATGCGTCTCACTATTCCCACATTATCAGTTTGTGGAACATGCGGAAATATCGTAGTTCCTCATAGAGTATGTCCAAAATGTGGATTTTATCGCGGAAAACAAGTTATTGAAACAGAAAAAATGGCTTAATATATATAGACTTGGTTCTCACCTATACGAGGAGGAAATGTAATGGATTCAAATGAAGTTTTCGAAAAAGTTAAAAGTTTAATTGCTGAAAAGTTAGAAGTTGAAGATAGTAAAATCACCCTTGATTCTTCTTTTAGAAAAGATCTTGGTGCCGATTCTCTTGATACATATGAATTAGTATATGCTATTGAAGAAGAATTAGGTGTATCAATACCTGACGAAAAAGCAAATGATTTTGAAACTGTACGTAATGCAGTAGATTTCTTATCTACATTATTGAAGTAAATCTCTCTCTGTATGCCTAGACCACTTAAAAAATCTACATACATTGGAGCTCCTTCTGTTTCTCCTATGAGAAAAAAGGAGCTCTCTTTATTTGAAAAACAAGCATCTATTCATTTTAAAAGTATAGAACTTCTCAATCTAGCCTTTTCTCATAGGTCGTTTGCCAATGAAAGCCACGATAGTGTAGATAACAATGAAAGGCTCGAGTTTTTAGGTGATAGCGTTCTTGGTCTAGTCGTTTCAACCTGGCTCTTTCTCAACTTACCAGAGCTTGATGAAGGGGACTTTTCTCGAATAAAATCGTTTGTTGTTTCTGAAGATAGTTTAGCAGAAATTGCTAAGAATCTAAGGGTAGATAATTTTATTTTAATCGGAAAAGGGGAAGAGTTTAGTGGTGGTCGAAGTAAAAAAGCTCTATTAGCTGACTGTATGGAAGCTATATTTGGAGCATATTTTCTCGATTCTGGCTATAAAGCTGCTACTGAATTAATCCAAAACCTCCTTGTTCCACAAATACACACCGTCCTTGAAAACAAACACCGAAAAGATTATAAAACTCTTTTGCAGGAATTTGTCCAAAAGAAATATAAAACATATCCTAAGTATAACGTGGTGAAAAAGACAGGTCCTGAACATGACAATACCTTCTGGGTAGAAGTAATCATTCAGAAAAAAACATTTGGGCCAGCGAGTGGAAACAACAAAAAAGAGGGCGAACAGGCAGCAGCTAAAATTGCCTTTGAAGTCCTTTCAAAATAAATTTACCCTTAGTTTGTAAAATCTTTCAGCAATAGTTAACAACTTCTCTTTCTCATTATTACTAGGGTCATCTAATACAGTTTCAAATAACTCTTTTAATAGTAAGCCTATTACAGGCCCTTTTGGAATCCCTATTCCAATAAGATCATTTCCATTAACTTTCAAATCTTTCATACTAAACGCATGTTGGCTAAGAAGCTCTTTTTCAATTCTTTTTTTAAATTCAACTAAAATTTCTTTTTTATTTATTCCATTAGTTGCAATCCCATCAGCAATTCTGAGAGCAAACAAATCATCTATGTGCTCTATTCCCACCCGTGCAATAAACCGTCTTATTGCGGCATCACTCATATCGCTGGTGTAATGCAACATGTGGTGTTTTATAAGGTGGAGGACTTTATGTATCTCAGCATTTGAACATTTTATCCTTAACATCAACTCTTTTGCCATCTTTAAAGAGGCTTTTTCATGATCATAGAATGTGACATTTCCATATTCATCTATCTTCTTAGTAACAGGCTTTCCAATATCATGTAAGAGGGCAGAAAGGCGAATAAGAACATCACTTTGAGGGGCATTATCGAGGGCATAGAGGTTGTGATCAAGGACATCTGCTTTATGTTCCCCTTTTTGGCTCACCCCTTTTCCTATACTGAGTTCTGGAAAAAGGAGGGCTAATATTCCACACTCATCCATTATCTTAAAAGCAATACTAGGACGCCTTGAAGCTAATATCTTAAAGAGTTCGATATGAATTCTCTCCCCTGAAATAGTAGAGAGGGATGAGTGTAATTTCTTTATAGCAGAGAGAGTGTTCTCTTCAATAGTAAATTCTAGGGTAGAAGCAAACCTGCAGGCTCTCATCATCCTTAGGGCATCTTCACTAAATCGTGTTTCAGGATCTCCAATAGCACGAATAAGACGTTTTTGTATATCAATAAGCCCTTCGTGGAGATCAATAAGTTCACCACTTATCACATTCACAGCTAGGGCGTTCATCGTGAAATCACGCCTTTTTAAGTCTTCTTCTATACTACCAATGAACGAGACACTTTTTGGTCTTCTGTTATCGAGATATTCGTCATCACTTCTAAATGTGGTAACTTCAAATTGTTCTCCCTTAAAAAGGACTGTCACCGTTCCATGATCTATTCCTGTCGGAATTACCTTATAAAACAACGATGTGACTTCAAGGGGAGTAGCATCTGTTGCAAAGTCCATATCGGTAATGTCTCTATGTAAAACCCAATCTCTCACACACCCCCCTACAATAAAGAGGGAGAAATTTCTCTTAGTAAAATAAGAGGCAAATTGTGTAACTGTTGAGCTTATAGGGAATTTTCTCATGTACGTATGCTACTCATCCTTATAACTCTCTGTCAATACAGATTGAATAATCACACTAAAATGTCTATGATAACACATTAAAATTTGTCGTATTAAGTAATTTAATCGTGAACTAAGGAGCTCGTTGTATGTTTAAACCGGTAGATAGTAAGGCTGACTTTCCAAAGATGGAGGAGAAAATCCAACAATTTTGGGAAAATCATGATATTTATAAAAAATCTGTAGAAAACCGAAGTGAAGATAACGAATATGTATTTTATGATGGCCCCCCTTTTGCGACAGGTCTTCCTCACTTTGGTCACTTAGTCCCTGGTACGATTAAAGACCTTTATCCGCGCTACCAAACTATGAAAGGGAAGAGGGTAAATAGACGTTTTGGATGGGACTGTCACGGCCTACCAGTTGAACACGAAATCGAAAAAGCCCTTCAAATTAGTGGCCATAATGCTATCGAAGAGTATGGAGTTGCTAAGTTTAATGAACAATGCAGATCTATTGTCCTCAGATATACAAGTGAATGGGAAGCTACTATTAATAGAATGGGGCGTTGGGTTGACTTTGAACACGGATACAGAACAATGGACACCTCTTATATGGAATCTATTTGGTGGGTATTTAAAACTCTTTATGAAAAGGGTCTCATCTATGAAGGATATAATGTTCTTCCTTACTCTCCTAGTCTCGCGACTCCTTTATCAAACTTTGAAGTAAACCTTGGTGGATACCAAGATGTGGTTGACCAAGCGATAACAGTGCGTTTTAAAGTTGATTCAATGGAGGATACCTATTTCCTTGCTTGGACTACTACCCCTTGGACTCTTCCCTCTAACCTTGCCCTTGCCCTTGGTCCTGAAATTATATATGTGAAAGTAAAAGATCTTGCTGAAGGTGTCTATTATATCCTTGGAGAAGAGAGACTCAGTCACTACTATCCATCAACTGATACCTATGAAATTAGTGAGCGCTATGTAGGTAAAGATTTAGCTCACCTCTCATATGAACCTTTATTCCCCTATTTTGCCAACCTTAAGAAAGATGGTGCATTTATTACCGTCTTAGGGGATTATGTTACAACTGAAGATGGATGTGGAATCGTTCACACCGCCCCAGGGTTTGGTGAAGATGACTACCAAGTTCTTAAAGGGACAGGGATTCCTGTAGTAGTTCCTATTGATGATGATGCTAAATTTACAAGTGAAGTGACTGATTTTGAAGGGTTATTTGTAAAAGATGCCGACAGTAAAATCATTGCCTACTTAAAGGAACATAAAAAGTTAGTTAAAAGAGAAAACTATTTACACCCATACCCCTTTTGTTATAGAACCCATACCCCCCTTATCTACAGAGCAATGTCTTGCTGGTATGTCGATGTTACTAAGATTAAGCAGGTGATGCTCGATAGCAATGATCAAATCTATTGGATGCCTGGCCACTTAAAACATGGAAGATTTGGAAAGTGGTTAGAGGGAGCGAGAGACTGGGCAATAAGTAGAAACCGTTTCTGGGGAAACCCAATCCCTGTGTGGAAAAGTGATGAGGGTGACCACATTGAAGTAATTGGCTCTATTGAGGAATTATATGAAAAGAGTGGAGTGAGGGTAGATGACCTACACAAACACTTTGTAGATGAAATCACCTGGCCTAGTCCTGATGGTAAGGGGACCATGAGACGAATTGCCGATGTCTTAGACTGCTGGTTTGAGTCTGGTTCGATGCCATACGCTCAAAACCACTATCCCTTTGAAAATAAAGAATTTGTTGAAGAGCACTTTCCAGCTGACTTTATTTGTGAAGGACTCGATCAAACTCGTGGGTGGTTTTATACTCTCGTTATTATTGGGGCAGCTCTATTTGAAAAACCTGCATTCTACAACTGTGTTACAAACGGAATCGTCCTTAACGCAGATGGTAAAAAGATGTCAAAATCTTTAAGAAATTACTCAGACCCTATGGACTTGGTGGATCAGTATGGAGCTGATGCCTTGAGATTTACCTTAATGAATAGCGCTGTAACTAGGGGAGAAGATTTAAAATTCTCAGAAGATGGAGTAAAGGATGTCTTGAAAACTCTCATTATTCCCCTTTGGAACGCTTACTCATTCTTTATCACCTATGCAAACATTGATGGGTATGAAGCCTCTACTACTGATTTTGAAGATTTACAGAACCCTATGGATCGCTGGATAGTTTCTTTAAGTGAAGCTTTGATTGAAGAAGTAACTACTGCGTGGGATCTCTATGAGACCCAAAGAGGGTGTTCAGCAATTGTCTCTTTTATCGATTCCCTTAATAATTGGTATATCAGACGAAGCAGAAGAAGATTCTGGAGAAGTGAGAATGATGGAGATAAAAAACAGGCCTACGATACCCTCTATAATGTCTTAATGAGATTAGTAAGTGTTGCTGCTCCTGTAATTCCTTTTACAACTGAAGAGATCTTCCTCAATTTAAAAAATAAAGAGATGGTCGAATCTGTTCACCTTGCTGATTTCCCCCTCTATGCAGCCACTAATCGTGATATAGAGCTTGAAAAGAAAATGGCCCTTACCCGTAAAGCTATTACTATGGGGAGATCATTGCGAGCAACACATAACCTTAAAACACGACAACCTCTTTCTACCCTCTACTTGGTAACTATTAATGATGAAGATAGAGCTATATTGGAAGAGATGAGTTCTATTATTGATGAAGAACTGAATGTAAAACAGATTGTAATTCAAAAGAATGAAAATTCTCTTGTTACCTATGATGCAAAAGCCAACTTCAAAATACTCGGGAAACAACTTGGTAAAGATATGAAAGAAGTTGCCCAAGTCATTGCAGAACTCGACAGCGCTACAATTGACTCTCTTTTAAAAGGGAACACTAAAATCATCTCATATTCAAATAAAGAGATTACTATTACAATTGATGATATCATCGTCAGTAGAAATGAAATGGCTCATAAGAAGATTCTTAATGAAGGAGAGCTTACTGTTGGTTTTGATACTGAAATTACCCACGAATTATATCTTGAAGGAATTGCTCGAGATATAGTAAGAGGAGTACAGAACCTGAGAAAAGAATCAGGGTTTGATGTTGCAGATCGTATTCACCTCTATATACAAGGTGATAATGATGTAATGGAATCGGTAAAAGTGTTTAATGATTATATAGCTAAAGAAACATTAACCCTCTCCTTTATAGACCTTAGTGGTGAAGTCCTCTCTCCTATTCCTGTTGGGGATGTGGAAGCCCGTATTGCAATTATTAAGGGAGAGTAGGGATGAAGAGACTCTTCTTCTTTCCTGTGATAATTCTTCTTATCTTTACCTCTTGTACCCATACTTCTCCTTTTGTTAGGGAGAGGTATGTGGAAGCTTTCGGAAGTGACGGAGAAATAGTAGTGAGTATATCGCCAGATAAGGCTTCTAAGATTGTTGATCTCAGCTCTCTCTCAACTG
This sequence comes from Spirochaetia bacterium, assembly GCA_009929055.1. Lineage (GTDB taxonomy): Bacteria > Spirochaetota > Spirochaetia > Sphaerochaetales > Sphaerochaetaceae > SABI01. The sequence continues at coordinate 16,471 of SABI01000023.1, forward strand.
GAGCTTTTGCCTCTCTTTTAAGCCGTATTGATAGACTCTCTGTTGCCTTATATGAAAATGATGAATCTGTCCCTAATGATTTCACCTCCTATTCTTTCTATGGAGGAATTGAAGGGAATATTCCCTCCTTTCTCACCAATACTGCCCTTTTATATAGTAAAGAGTGGAGTAAAGTAGAGAATGAAACAACTCGTTATTATCATAATGATTATCTAGGACTCGATGTATTTTCTCCTAAAAGTGGCCTCTTGCTGTTTGCTAGTGATGAGTATATGAAAAGTTATACTACAACTTATAAAGAGAGGACAAAAAAAATTGCTAAAGGACTCGCAGATAGACTCTCTTCATCTTCGTTTGGGTTTTATATCTCTCAACCTGAAACTATGATTAATATTGGCATTGAAATTCCAGAGTCAGTCCTAGCTAAAACTCTCTCTATTCTATTAGTTATTGAAGAGAATGATGAGAATAAGAGTGTATTAGGGGGAACTTTTACGATGGAGAGTGAGAAACTTGCTTCAAGTCTTTCCATTTTGCTTAAGAGTAGCTATATTAGCAATAAGCGAAGAAATAAAGAACCTCTAGGAGAACTACAAGGATTATTCGTCCTTGATAAGAATATGGTAATTATTAACAACATGTCTTTAAGCGATGAACAACTTCTTGGAATTACTTCCCTTTTTTCTTCCCTCACATCAGTTGTTACAGGAGAGTAGTGTAGATGCCTTATTATGAATATGCATGCGATGAATGTGATTCAACATTTGAAATATTTCAGAGTATGAGCGAAGAGCCCATTAAAACGTGCCCAACGTGTTCTTCCCCAATAAGAAGAGTTTTTGATGCAAGTTCTATTATATTTAAAGGAAGTGGGTTCTATTCTACCGATACAAAGGTGAAGAAAAAAGAAGACTCTTCGGTGAGTAAACCAAAACCAACTTCCACTTAAATAAGATCTTTTACACTATCTCGTTCAATAAAGGTTGCCCCTAGGGTAATAATTATCGACTCTTTTTCACTTCTTTTTTTCATGAGATCAAGCATCTCTCGAGCTGCAATTTTCCCCATATAATCAGATGGATGGTTAAATGTGGTAATAGCTAAACTCGTGAGATTGTCAAACCCAACTATTGAAATATCTTCTCCAATAATTAATCCCTTTTTGTTGATGTCCTCTATAACATATAAAGCATCTTCATCAGAAGAGCAAAATAGGGCAACATATTCTCCTTCATACTCTTCGATCATCTTACAAGCACTCTCTTTTGCATTACTAAGCTTCCCTTGCCCTGTGAATGGATAGTTTTTGATAGTAGCAGTGGGGGCATGTTGCTCTATGTATTCTTTGGCTCCCCTTATCCTTTCAGTTTTTGGGTAATAATCTTTTTGATAAAAAAAAGCAAAGTTTGTATGCCCTTTCTCTATGAAATACTTTGCACAAAGGCGACCAGACTCATAATCATTGAGAATTATTTGAGTTACATCAATCTCTTTTATATGATTGTCGATGAGAATGAGGGGGATTCCCCTTTTTTTAATCTCTTTTAGTGTCTCATAATTAGAAGTAGTGATATCATCATCTCCAACTGCTTCAAGGATAATTCCACTTACCCCCTTTTGGATGAACTGATCTAATAAGGCTTTTTCTCTTTGCTTACTGTGGTGGGAGTACCCAATAAGGAGGTGAAAGTTTTTAGGGTGAAGTTCTTTATCAATCGCTTCTATGATATCTGGGAAGATGTAAGAGTGGGAGAAAAAGGTAATAAGGCCTACTATATGGGATGAAGAGGATATTGAAGAGACCTCTTTCACGAAGGTTCCCACCCCTTTAACACTCCTTGAGTACCCTTTTTGTTCTAGATTTTTGAGGGCGTGTCTCACTACATTTCTTGAAACACTATACTTTCCCATGAGCTTAGCTTCACTAGGAAGAAGAATCCCTTTTTTGTATTCACCACTTTCAATTTTTTTGATTATTGCTTGGATTAATCACTATCTATACATTTATTACACAGCGAACAATTATTGGTCGACATATCTACGCCCTTGGTGGAAATGAAAAAGCAGCCCAACTTTCTGGGGTAAAGACCAAGAGAGTAATGTTCCTTGTCTATACTAATATGGGCCTTCTTTCAGCCCTTGCAGGACTTGTGGTTGCGGGAAGACTCAATGCAGCAACTCCTAAAGCTGGAACAATGTTTGAACTTGATGCAATTGCTTCTTGTTTTATTGGTGGAGCA
>SABI01000024.1 GCA_009929055.1 Spirochaetia bacterium
GGAAAGAAAAAAATTAGAGAAAAAAGTGCTGGCACAGCTGTAAACGTTAAAAGAACTCTTTTAGCAACACTATTCATTACATACTCCTCCAAATCTTCTAGCCCGATGTGCATATTCATCAATGGCGGCTACTAATTGTTTTTCACCCCAATCTGGCCATAGAGTATCATCAAACGAAAGCTCTGCATATGCTGCATCCCATAACAAAAAGTTACTTAATCGCTTTTCCCCACCACTACGAATAATAAGATCAACTGGTGGAATTAAATTTTCATCAAAATTCTCTCTTAAAATCTCTTTAGTTATATGCTTAGAGTGATCAGTAGCATCAATCCACTTATTTACAGCTCTCACAATCTCATCCTGACCACCATAATTTATAGCTAAGGTAACAGTAATTCCACTATTATTTTTCGTTGCTTCAATTGTTGCATCAATGTGATCTTTTAATTGAGACGAAAATTGAGACATATCTCCGCGAAGGAGAATTTTTACTCCAAGGCGATGATAAAAATCTAATTCACTAAAAAGGCGTGTTGAGAGAAGATTTAATAAATAATCAACCTCTTTTTTTGGTCTTACCCAATTTTCAGTAGAAAAGACATAAAAAGTTAAAAAAGGGATATTACCCCCTTTTGCAGCTTTAACAATACGTTTGGCAGCTTTTATACCCTCAAAATGTCCTGCTGTACGGGGGAGAGAACGTTTAGTTGCCCATCTCCCATTTCCGTCCATAATTATTCCTATATGTTGGGGAATATGTTTATCTTCACTCATATATTTCTTTCTCTTAATCTTATCAGATTTCTAAAATTTCTTTCTCTTTCTCACTTGCCAAGTCATTTATCTGATTAATATAAGAGTCAGTCATTTTTTGCATCTTAGTTTCACCATCTTTGAGTTCGTCCTCACTAATAGTGCTAGCTTTTTGCAATTTTTTGAGTTCATCTATACCATCTCTACGAACATTACGTATAGCGACCTTAAATTGTTCGCCCATATTTTTTGCACTTTTCGCTAAGTCTTTTCTTCTTTCTTCTGTAAGTGGGGGGAAGTTAATGCGAAGAAGCTTTCCATCATTATTTGGGTTGAATCCAAGCTCAGATTTCAATATAGCCCTTTCTATAGGACTTAATAACGTTTTATCCCAAGGTTGAATAACCACTAGGCGAGCTTCAGGAACAGAAATACTAGCAACTTGAGATAAAGGAGTTTCCTGACCGTAATAATCAACCTTTATTTTATCAAAAAGAGCTGCAGTTGCTCTACCAGTTCTAAGTGCACTATATTCACTAGACAAACTACTTACACTTTTTCCCATTTTTGCTTCACAGGCATCTAAAATATCATTCATATCTCACTCCAAAACAAGCCGCCTATAGAGATAGACGGCTAAATTCATACTTTCACTTACGCTTCTACGCCAACTTTAAATAAACTATACTTCAAAACCTTAAGTGTAGCACCCACTTCTTTAGAAACATCAGCAACAGCTTTTTCTACACTAATCGAGTCATCTTTTACAAAAGATTGTTGTAAAAAACAAATCTCTGTAAAGTGCTTATTGAGTTTACCAGCGACGATACCAGCAACAACCTTTTCAGGTTTACCTAGAGCAAGCGTTTGAGTAGTAAATATCTCAGTATTTTCTTTAATATAATCTGCATCAACATTACTCTTATCTAAATAAAGAGGAGAGAATGCTGCAACATGAAGAGCTAAATCGTTCGCAAGAACAGTTACACTCTCATGAGCTAATACAGAGGGATCACTTGCATGTAAAGCAACCATAGTAGCGAGAGTACCTTCACCGTGAACATACTCACTTACTAAAGTAGAACTATCAACATCCCACACATTAAAACGCTTTAAAGACATATTTTCTTTTATTTTAGTAATGAGTAATTCTACTTTAGAATTAAGAGCAGGAACAATTTCAGTATAATTATTCTCAATTACATCATTACAAAGCTCCTCACCAAGAGCAATAAAATCAAGGTTACGAGCGACAAAGTCAGTCTCACACGCCATCTCTAAAATCACAGCTTTCCCATTTTTAACAAGAGTAAAAGCACGACCATTATTTGTAGCTCTCCCTGCACGTTTTGCAACAGCAGCAAGACCCATTTCTTTTAATAATTTTTCAGCCTTAGCGAAATCCCCATTGGCTTCAACTAATGCCTTTTTACAATCCATCATCCCTGCGCCAGTAGAATCTCTCAATTCTTTGACTAATTTTGCACTTATTTCCACGATATACTCCTCAATTCAATCTTAGTCTTCGTAAAGAATTTCTTCGTCGACTTCGATGCCACCCTCAGTGACCTTAACAGCTTTTACTTTAGAAACAACTTCTTCTTTCTCTTCTTTCTTCAAATCAACATCAAATTTAGTAAAATCTGTATTCTCGTCATCAGTAGCAAATACAACTTCTTCCTCTGCTTCTACAACCACTTCAGATTCTACAGGTTCTGGAGCATTAAGATCAGGAAGTGTTTCAATTATTTCAATCCCCACTTCATTATCAGCATCGAGTACAGCGTTAGCAATAATCTCAACAAACAATGAGATAGCTCTAATAGCATCATCATTTCCTGGGATAGGATAATCGATATTAGTTGGATCACAGTTAGTATCAACAACAGCAATTACTGGAATACCTAATCTTTTAGCTTCGGCAACAGCAATAGCTTCCTTCTTAGTATCAATAATAAAGATTGCACCAGGCAAATCCTTCATATCTTTAATACCACCAAGGTTTTTCTCTAATTTAGTTTTTTCTTTTAAATGTAATGCAATTTCTTTTTTAGTGTAACTTTGTAAAGTACCATCAAGTTCTTCTTTCTCTAATTTCTTGAGACGATTAATAGACTTTTTGATAGTAGTAAAGTTAGTAAGCATACCACCAAGCCAACGGTTGTTAATATAAGGCATACCACAACGTTTTGCTTCTGCTTCAATTGTTTGTTGAGCTTGTTTTTTTGTACCAATAAAAAGAATTGGTTTACCTAGTTTTACTTGATATCTTACAGCATCATACGCCTCAACAATACAAGCACTAGTCTTTTGTAAATCGATGATATGGATCCCGTTTCTTTCTGAAAAGATAAAACGAGCCATCTTTGGATTCCATCTTTTGGTTTGGTGACCAAAATGTACGCCTGATTCAAGCAGGCTTTTCATAGTGACTACGGACACAATTCCTCCTGTAACAGAAAATGGGCACAAGAATGCCATCAATATTTTCTGTCCCCTTCGCTAATTCTCACCGTGAGGTGGATATTCCTGATAAGTTAAATTTTCAGGTTCTGTTAATATGGCAGAAATTTTCATCATTGGCAACCCCACCACCGTTGTAATGTCACCATCCACAGAAGAAATTATAGCTCTCCCTTTTTCTTGAATTCTATAAGAAGCGGCAGCCCCAACATATTCGCCAGTATCAAGATACTCCTCAATTTGTTGTTTTGTTAAAGGAAGAATATTTACAAACGTTTCATCAAAACCACTATAGATTCTCCCTAAAAAAGGAAGATACACAGCATACCCACTACACACACTATGACGATTGCCAGAAAGAATAGCGAGTTGCCTGCGAGCGTCATCTTTATCAATAGGTTTCCCAAGTATCTGAGAATGGATAGAGATCATCGTATCTGCTGCGATGACAGGAAAAGAGAGATTATCTCTCCCCTCTACATAAGAAAACAACTTCCTAAGAGCAATTTCTCTTACAGCTTCTTTATAGTTATCAAAAGAATGAGATTCATCAACATACGTAGGATGAGTAATCACTTTGAGCCCTACAGATTCAAGAAGAGCCTTACGAGCAATCGATTGACTTGCCAATATAACAGAACTAAAAGGAATTATCATAACGTAACGACCTCATGCAATTGTTCAATCTCCTCCACAACAGAAAACCACATCTCCTCAATTGAAGAGTGAATCTTCTCCAATTCCTCTTTTTTATTGATAAGAGAAGTTATCTTTTTGCTATCACTATAATTTTCTTGCTTTGACATATCATGAAGGATGCCTTTCATCTGAGCCTCTGAATTATGAATCTGCACCAATAAATTTTTTTCCTCTTGAAGAAGAGACTGCAACCTATTTTTACTCTTATTATACTCTTTTCTATCAACTTGAGAATCTTTTATTACACTTACCTTCTTGTTATTAACAACAGCCTCATCCTCTAAAGCACTAAGAGCCTCTTTTTGCTCTAACTTATAAGAGAAATACTCATAGTCTCCAACAAACAATTCAGGAGCATCATCACTCAAATAAAGGATAGAAGTAGCAATTTCCTTAATAAAGTGAGTGTCGTGAGAGACACAAATGAGAGTGCCAGTATACTCCTTAAGGGCCCTAATCAACATATGCTTAGCATTAATATCGAGATGGTTTGTTGGTTCATCTAAAATGAGGAGATTTACTGGATGTAAAAGAATCTTTAACAAAGCAAGCCGAGACTTTTCTCCTCCACTTAATACTGAAATCTTTTTATCAATATCATCATCCCTAAACAAAAAAGAACCAAGAAGAGACCTCAATTTAGGAATATCAATTGTCGAAGCAATTCCTAAAACTTCTTGGTAGACAGTAAACTCAGGATTAAGAGTTTTTTCCGTATCTTGAGCAAAATAGCCTACCTTCACATCACTACCAAGATTAATATTCCCTGTAAAATCATTATCTACACCACTAAGAATCCTCAATAGAGTCGTTTTACCCGCACCGTTGTGTCCCGTGATGGCAAGCCTATCCCTTTTATTGACATGCAGTGAAAAATCTTTAAATAAATGAAGAGAGCCATAACTTTTATATAATTGAGAGACACTCAACACATCATTACCACAATGAGGGGGAGGGGGAAACGTAAAATTAAGCATCTTCAAATGACCTGGGATTTCAATAATATCAACCTTATCTAGTTGCTTTTCTCTACTTTGAACCTGCTTTGCTTTAGAAGCCTTGTATCGAAATCGTTCAATAAACTTCTCAGTTTTTTCAATTTCTCTCAATTGCCTAGCATGAGAAGAGACTAATTGTTCCAACTCCTCTTCCCTTGTTTTCACATATTGAGAATAATTTCCTTTATAACGAATTAATTGTGATTGAAAGAGCTCATAGACTTCATTAATCGTCTCATCTAAAAAATCTTGATCATGGGAAACCATCATAATAGCCCCATCAAACTGGTGAATATAGTTGCGAAGCCATATACGAGACTCAATATCGAGATAGTTTGTAGGTTCATCAAGAAGCATTACATCTGGATCCTCAGCTAGCACCTTAGAAAGGGCAATACGCATTTGCCATCCACCACTAAAAGTTTCACACTTTTTATATAAATCTTCCTTTCTAAAACCTAACCCTTTCACAATACGCTCAATAACAGCATCCCTCCTGTAATAATCACTATGAACAAGAGACTCTTGTTTCAAATGAAGGTTATAAAGTAACTGTTCAACTTCACTTGACTCTTGGCTAAATTGGGCAAGTCTTTTCTCTAATTCACTAATATCTTCTTTTATCGTAACAAATCTATCAAAAGCCTTTTCGACCTCTTCATAAAGAGTTGTACCACTATGTACAATATCTGATTGAGGCAGGTATGAAATTCTCATCCCCTTGGTTTTAGTAATTTCTCCACTATCACATTGAGCTAAATTAGTAATTATCTTTAATAACGTAGATTTACCAGAACCATTGGCACCAGCGAGAGCAGCGCGACCTTTTTCAGATAAAGTGAAACTCACATTTTTCAAAAGGTCACGGTCTCCAAAAGCTAAAGAAATATTTTGTACTTGTAGTGTTTTCATACATGCCTCAGGCTAAAGAGAAGGTGTTGCAGATTCCATCTCTTATGGGATAAGATAAACCGTATCATATTGAACACATGGGATGCAATAAGGTCATTTTTAAGATTAATGACAAATGATTGACAAATAGGGGGATTTTCAAATGATAGCTCTTGTATTAACAGGTACATCTCTAGATGAAAACATTACCCTCATTAAGCAAAATAAATCGTATATAGACCTAGTTGAGCTAAGAATAGACCTGTTATCTCCAGAAGAGCAGAAAAAAGCATACACATTTCCCTCACTTACACCACTACCTGTAATACTCACATGCAGGAGAAAGATAGACGGAGGAGCCTTTACTGAGAGCGAAAAATTAAGACTTACCCTTCTCGAAGAGACAATTAAAGGAAACTTTGCCTATATAGATATAGAAGAAGATATAAAAAAATCTACCCTGTTGCAAAAGGCAATAGATAAAGGAATTGAAATAATTCGTTCTTTTCACGATTTTACTTCAATACCAACTGACCTGTATCATAGAATTACAAAAATTGCTGCTAAAGGATCAATTCCCAAAATTGCAGTAACACCAAATTCCATACTCGATGTGATACACCTATTTCGTATAGAACAAGAGCTTAAACATATAGAGAAAAAAATCATCATTGGAATGGGACCATTTGGAGTTCCTACCCGAATTCTCTATAAACGACTAGGGTCAATGCTTACCTTCACCAGTGTGAATGAAATAGCACCAGGACAGATAAGTGCGAAAAATATGAAAACCTTGTATAGGGGAGATAAAGTAAATGAAAGAACCCATATATATGGTATTATAGGCAATCCGGTACTTCACACACGTAGTCCATATATACAAAACCCAGGTTTTGATGGGATTAAATTCAACGCAATATATATTCCATTCTTAGTAGATAACGTGAGAAGTTTCTTTGTATTAGCAGAAATGCTCCCTCTCTATGGATTTTCAGTTACCGTCCCCCATAAACAAGCAGTACTCCCTTATTTAGGGAAAATTACTCGTGAAGTAAAACAAATTGGAGCCTGTAACACAGTTGTAAGGGCAAAAAACCTGTGGATGGGGACAAATACTGATTACTATGGCTTTATTTCTCCCCTTATTTCACTCATCCAAGAGGGGAAAATACAAAGTGCACTTGTAATAGGAGCTGGCGGAGCGGCTAGATCGGTTGTCTGGGCATTAAGAAATCATGGATGCAAAGTTACTATTATTAACCGAGATATTGAAAAAGCTAAAAGCCTAGCAAATCTTACGATGAGTTCCTACGATTCACTCAACAACGCTTCGCATTACGAACATCTTAATTTGATCGTTCAAACCACCTCGGTGGGAATGGAAGGTGATAACGAAGGCGATCCTATACCAAACTTTACATTCAAAAAAGAACACCACGTGTATGAACTAATCTACACCCCACAGTATACCCCCATGTTGCAAAGGGCGTCATTAAGTAACGCTACCCTCTATTATGGAATCGATATGTTATATCGCCAGGGAAAATTACAATTTGAAAATTTTACTGGATACCACTATCCAAAAAGATTAGAAATCAACTTAGAACTTGAAAAAAATTGATTTCTTAACAGTTTTGATAAAAAATATTTTTTGGACAGGAATTACAATCTCTTTCCCTTCCGGGATAGTTTTAATGACTACACTTCCTTGAGCATCCCTTCCTGTATATCCAACAGGAAGTCCAATAAGAGAGATTAATTCACCCTCATCACTTAATGTACTTATTTCTAACAAAAGAGATTTATGATTCATAGCAGTTTTAATAACTAAATTTTTCTTATTAAAATCAAATCCAGAAGCACTAATATGGGCACTTTTATGTTGGGGAGCAATTATTTGAGAAGGTAACATAATTATTTTTTGATCAATTTTAGCAACGAGTTCATCCTTCACACTCCCAGAAGGGAAAAGACGCTGCACCTCTTTTTTAAGGCTAAAAGTATCTTCTTCACCCCTGTTTTTATCAACATACCTCCCTACATCATGTAGTAAAAGCTCACTTAGAACCTTATTGGAGACAATATTTTTTACCTGATCTTCACCAAAATCTTCAACGTGGGATGATTCATTCATACTTTTTTGTATCGTGGAGGGGAGAGTAGTAACACCTATTTTAATTAATTCATCTCTCCATTTCTTTTCATCTTCTCTCGTGAAAAGATAGACCCTATTTGCAATTTTCGTCACTATATAGGGCTTAAGTGCATCATAATTGTCGATAATTTTCTCGAGACGCTCACTTACACATACACTCATACCATCATAAATTTGAATTTGTTGATATTCATGATAAAAATATTCAATTTGTTGTCTTAAAAGAGGAGAAACTTTTTTTGACCATGTTCGAATATCATGTAAAATATCCTCTACATCAAGATGATAATCAAAAGCTCTAAAAACACTTATCTTTGAAATAGTAAATGTAATTGCATTATCAAACAAAATAAGATCAGCATAATAATGGATCTTATTAAGGACAAAATTGGATAGAGAAGGATGAAAAGTAACAGTGAAATCGGTATCAATGATACCATATGGGCTTTCTTGCATCATTCCCTTATCATCACTATTGCTTATACCTACAAGAGCTAATAGCATACAAAATAAATCAATATTTATAATTTCAATTGAATAGAGATGAGAAGCAATGAGGAGAAACCTCTTAAAGGAAGATAAAGAAGTAATTGAAATAATTGATAAATTTTCTTCTATAAAAATAAGAAAATTATAAAAATCATCCCTCTTCTCACTCAGAATGCATGGTAAAGAAGTTACCTTAGCAAGCTCAATACACAACGTATCAATCATCTTTATTGTCGATAAAGAGAGAAATTTTTCTAACTTACTCATTTCAATAAGGGATGAGATGTATACATGAAGACCCTTTAAGAACCCTACAATCTCTTCGTTTTTAAAATCAATATCATGAAAATGGAGAAATTTATGTTCGATAATTGAAACAAAATCTTTTTTCCGTTTTTCTTTCTTGTTATGAATAATTATTGCACTTAAAGATTGTATAACATAAGGAAGCTTAGAAGAGACAAGATACCGACGTTCTCCCTCATCCACAAATAATGTTGGTAAAGAAACAACTCTCTTTTGTAACACACGTACCAAAAGAGGATTAATAATAATGTGGTGCTCTGTATTTGAATCAGGTAAAAAGATAAGCCTCTCTTCAAGATTGATGACACGGTTTATTATTGTATTATACGAATAGGATTCAAAATGGATGAAGATATTACAAAGATCTTCCTCTTTAAGACTTTTACTTATATACAAAGCACTAATGAGCTGAGTATCAAGGAGGTCAATTCTATCAATTATTTTTTCAACAACATCATCTTTTGCAAAAAAAGTTGCTAATGTGAAATTGAGTTGAGGTTTATGAAAAGGGGTTGGAACTTTCCCCACATATGTTTCTAAGAGACCAAAATATTCATAATCTGGAATTAGAGAAATAGATGCGTTAAACTGCGTTAAGAGATTTTGATCTATCAAGAGTATACCTCCATACGGTAATGGTATCCCTGTTCACTTAAAAACTTTTGCCTGTGAGCAGCAAATTCTTCTTCGCTAGAAAACCTAGTTACAATTGAGTAAAAATGAGAATTTTGTTTTTTTGGGCGTAAAATTCTCCCAAGACGTTGTGCCTCTTCTTGTCTTGAACCAAAAGAACCACTAACTTGTATCGCTACAGAAGCATCTGGTAAATCAATTGCAAAGTTTGCTACTTTTGAAACAACTAAAATTCGTTGTTTCCCATCTCTAAAATCTTGATATAATTGATCTCTTCTATTCTCGGGAGTACTCCCTGTTATCAAAGGAGCTCCTAATTCTTTTGCTATGCTCTTTAACTGAGTAAGATATTGACCGATTACTAAGATAAAATCTTGTTGATGGTTTTCAATCAGTTCCTTTACTATCTCAATTTTTCGCTCATTTTCGCTAGCAATTCGATATTTATCCCTTTTTGAAGCAATAGCATAAGCAATTTCTTTGTCAGTTGGAAGGTGAACTCTAATTTCTACACATTCAGCTTCAGCTATCCATCCACTACGCTCCAATTCACTCCATGGAACATCAAAACGCTTTGGACCCACGAGAGAAAAAACTTCATCTTCTCGATGATCCTCTCTAATGAGAGTTGCTGTGAGACCTAACCTATAGGCTGATTGCATTTCAGCAGTTATTTTAAACACAGGAGCAGGAAGCATATGAACCTCATCAAAAATTATGAGACCCCAGTCCTCCTCTTTAATCACATTCATGTGGATGAATTCACTCTCTTTATCTTTTCTATACGTCAATACTTGGTATGTAGCGACAGTTATATCCTTTAACTCTTTTTTCATACCAGTATATTCAGCAACTGAATTCATCGGGATATTTAATTTATCATATAATTCACTTATCCATTGATGAACAGCAGAAATATTTGTTGTTAATATTAAGGTCTTTGTTTGAAGACGCGTGATGATTTCCATTCCAACAACAGTTTTTCCCGAACCACAAGGAAGGACAATCGTTCCATACCCAGTTCCTGGAGAATAATCTCCTAATAATGCATCAGCTGCATTCTTTTGGTAATCTCTAAGAACAAAAGGGACGCCACTTGAAGAGACCTCTTTAAAAGAGGCAGAAATTTTCTTAGAGACAACAATAGGAATCCTGTCATCGACGGGATACCCTAATTTTATTAATTGTAGTTTAAATTCACCTCGAGAGAATATTTTGATCAAAAACCCATTATTAAAAGGGGTGAGCATCGAAGCAAACCAAGGACGAGAAAGAACCTCTTTCTTAATCCTTTCATGATGAAAGGTAATAAAATAATACTCCTTATTATCTTGATAACTCTCTAAAGTAATAGCCCCAAAACGTTGACTGATTTCTGAGATGTGGAACAACACCGTCTGAGGAATTTCAAACCGAGAATATTTCTCAAGTCGTCGTAACACCTCATCGGTATCAACTCCTGCACTAGAAGCATTCCAAAGAGAGAGGGGTGTTACTACATAGGTATGTACATGTTCGGGTGATTTAATAAGTTCAGCAAAAGCTATTAAATCATTTCTCGCTTGATGAGCGTTAGGAGCATGCACATCAAGAAGAATAGAGAGATCACTTTGTATGATGAGAGGCTTATCTCCCATTTTGATCATACCAAAGAGAAAGGATAGTGAGGGCAGTCATTGCTTCAATCACAGGAACAATACGGATACAAATACAAGGATCATGCCTCCCTTCAACAACTATCTCTCGTTCATTACCAAGGATATCCCGAGTGCGTTGTTCAAGAGAGATCGAGGCTGTTGGTTTTATGGGAACGCGAAATACTATGGGATCTCCATTGGTAATTCCACCATTAATGCCACCCGCATGATTTGATAAAAACCCTGTAGAATCCATCATATCATTATGCTGTGAACCCTTAAAATTTACACAATTAAACCCCTCACCAAATTCAATCCCTTTTGTTGCTCCAATAGACAATATTGCGTGACCTAATAGCGCCTCTGTTTTTTGAAAAACAGGTTCCCCTAGGCCTACTGGAACACCAGTTATAAGACACTCAATGATTCCTCCAACAGAATCTTTTTTCTCTCTTATTTCATCAATAAGAGCTTCCATTTTGTTAGCAGCATCCATATCTGGACAAGAAACCAAATTTTGTTTTATCACACCTATATCATTCTTTGTAGCTTTAATGTGGCCAATTTGAGTCGTATACGCAGTAATAGAAACACCCTTACTTTTTAGAATCTGCATGGCAATTGCCCCTGCAGCCAAACGAGCTGCAGTTTCTCTGCCGCTACTTCTGCCGCCACCTCTCCAATCTCTAATGCCAAATTTCTCATGCCACGTATAATCAGCATGTCCTGGACGATAAAAAGTGGAAATAGGAGAATAGTCATCACTTCTCTGGTTTGTATTACGAATTAAAATAGCAACAGGGGTTCCTGTAGTTTTTCCTTCAAATACACCTGAGAGAATCTCCACCTCATCCTGTTCATCTCGTTTAGTTCCTAAACGATTTCCCCCTGGCCTTCGACGGGACATTTGATAGGAAAGATCTTCTATGTTTATTGTAAAATTTGATTCTAGTCCATCTATAATAACTCCAAGAGCAGGACCATGCGATTCCCCAAATGTTGTAATTGTTAGTGAACTTCCAAAGGTATTTCCGCCCATGTAGTATCTCCTAGTAATTGAGTAATAAAAGAAGCTACCTTCTTCGCATTACTCTCGATTGATTCGAAATCTCTCAATGATACCACAAAATCAGATAACTGCCTATATTGCCCATCCCTTTGAGAAAAAAGAGAGTGAAAAGAACCTTCTAGATCATCTTTATCAAGAAAAGGGGGCACCCCTTTTTCTTTAATCCTTTGTAATAATGTCTCTTCTAAGAGAGAAAGATAGAGAATGACCCCCCTCTCTTTCAACATAGTTGTGAGGGGGATATTATCACATGCTCCCCCCCCTAACGCTATGATATATACTATATGTGGATGAACACTTAATAGGTATTCTTCCACACACTTCAGTTCAAGAGACATAAAAGCCTCTTTCCCTTCCTCCTTATAAAAGGAACGAATCGAATCATAACCAATTGGAAGAATATCTACTATTAGATCATCTATATCAATAAAATGGGCACCTAGAAGACGAGCTACAGCACGACCAACACTACTTTTACCACTATGTTTAATCCCAGTGAGAAAAAATACCTTACTTTTAGTACTGATCATAGTAAGTGACCCATTTAATTGGATAGGTGTTTCCAGAAGTTTGTTTATCTATGTCTACTTGGAATTTCTTTAGTTTTAATTGTTTGATAAGATACTTTTGATACTCTTTTTGTTCTATATACCTCGATTCATCCAAATTCTTTTGCTTGTGCGTGAGATACTTGTTATCTTTCACTACTTGTTTTAAGGCATAGTGGAGGCTAAGAATCATAAAATACCAAAGGATAACAATAACAAGGGGGAAAATCTCTCTCACCGATTTGTCTGGAGAAATTTCAACTAAATAGGACCCTGTAATAAAGTTGGTAGCATTTAATCGTAATGGAGGAATACTTATCATAAAAAAAGTAATTGAAAGGACGAAAGGGAGAATCCACAACCATCTTTGATTAGAAAAGATAAATTTTAGACAAGTAACAATCGCGAGAAAGCATAAAAATGTGGTAATAACGGCAACAAGTAGCATTAGCATATAAAACATGATACCATTATTGAAAACTTTAAGGAAGTAAAAATCTTTTTTCTTCCCTATAGAAGGAGAGATATGAAACATAAAGAGTTTACTAATCATTTAGACGAATCAATCCTTACTTCTCGTATAAATGAGAGAAAAAGTGATATCCGTAGTGCCTATTATCGTGATACCACAGCGATTATCCATAGCTCCCCATTTCGGAGACTTAAACATAAAACGCAAGTATTCTTTGCCCCATCAAATGATCACATCTGCACTAGAATTGAACATGTTCTTCATGTAGCATCTATCGCAAGTGCTATTTGCCAAGGTCTAGGGTTAAATACTGACCTCGCATGGGCTATAGGGATGGGCCATGATTTAGGACACACCCCATTTGGCCATGTGGGAGAGAAAATCATTAACGACCTTATGGTTAATAAGGGACTCATCCCTTTTGAGCATGAAATAAATTCATTGAGAGTAATTGATTTTCTCTCTCTCAATGGCAAAGGGTTAAACCTTACCTATGCAGTACGAGATGGAATAGTAAGCCATAATGGAGAGTACTTCCTTCAAACAATTATCCCTGAACATACAAGAAAAAACCTAACCTCTATTACAACGAGAAAAAATCTTATTCCAAGCACATGGGAAGGAGTAGTCGTTCGCTTTAGTGACCAAATAGCCTATTTAGGGAGAGATTTTGAAGATGCTTGCCGTCTTAATGTGATTACAAAACAACAACTTCCTCAAATAGTTGCTACTGTGTTAGGAGAGACAAACTCAAAAATTATTGATAGCCTTGTTCAAGATGTTATTGCCCATAGTTCCCCTGAAAGGGGAATCACATTTAGCGACTCTATATATAAAGCAGTAGAAGAATTTAAGAAATTTAATTATGAACATATCTACCTCTCTCCTATGTTAAGAGGGTATAAAGAATATTTTACCCGCTTAATCTCCCTGATAACTGATTACCTTTACGAATTATTTATTCGATTTGGATTTGATACGAATCAATATAGAAATGAGAAAAACATGCTAAGTATTGGCTTTAGTCAATACCTTGTTGATATGAAGGAAGGATATGAGAAGAAAGATGGTGGGTATGAGAGAATTGTCTTTGATTATATCGCTGGGATGAGTGATAATTTCGCCCTCGACTGTGCTGATGAAATACTAAAACCTCATCACCTTAATGATGATATCGAAAAATCTTTTACAGGCAAGTGGTTTGATGCAAAAAAATAGCGACTATTTCATCGTGTGAGTAATACTTTCAATCTCTTCGATAAATTGGTCTACAGAATTAAAAGCTCTATAGACAGAAGCAAAACGAACATACGCCACAGTATCTACTTTATAGAGATGCTTTAAGGCAATTTCACCAATAGTTTTAGAAAGAACCTCTCTTTTATTACTCGCAATGAGGACAATTTCATCTTCAATAAGATTGAGCATATGTTCAATAGCTTCACTTGAAATATTTCTTTTCTCAGTAGTGATTCTAATTCCTCGTTCAATCTTTTTAATATTAAAAGGTTCTCTTCTGTTATCTCTTTTAATCACCATAATAGGTTTTTCTTCTATTCTTTCATAACTCGTAAACCTATAGCCACAATGAAGACACTCTCTACGCCTTCGTATAGTAGAGCCACTTCTATTTTGTCGAGATTCTAAAACTTTATCATCACAATGGGAACAGTGAGGGCATAACATCTAATTTTTTCACCTTTATACTACTATGTACAATACCATATTGTATGATATTTATCCATTGCCCCCATTGTGTTCAAAATGAGAAAACATATAACAGCTTAGAGAAAATACAAAGTAAAATTTAAACAAAATGTTATTATATATTGTTAAAAATCATTATTTGTGCTAATAATAACACTATCTCAAAATAAGAGGTAGAATATGGAATCTGTAAGTAATTGTGTGAAAAGAATCATTGACCGCACCCCATTTCTTTATGAAATGCTTATTCAAGGAATACTTAGCTATAGTAATTATGCTACTTCAATTCAAGACTTAGTTGAAAAGCTTCATGGGAAACCTGTAAAGAACTCAGCAATAGTGATGGCTGTGCGTCGTTATGGGGAAGAATTAAAGAAAAAAGATTTAGAACAAAAAAGTTCTCCATTACAATACGAAATCGTGATGAAAACAAATATCTACGATATAAACATCACCCGTAATGGTTCGGTCCTTGAAAAGATGAAAGATTTGTTTCACTTAGTAGATCCCCTTAGTGGAGACTTTCTAAATATTTCAGTTGGCTCTCACGAAGTTTCCCTCTCTATAAGTGAAAAATATCTTAACGATGCTCTACAGATCCTTAAAGAGGAAACAATTCTTCATCAAGAAGGAGATTTGGTTGCCCTTTCCCTTGTATTTAGTGGAGATTTTATGTCTACTCCTGGAATTGTGTACGAAGCAGTAAGAAAATTAGCGTGGGAAGAGATAAACGTCAACGAAATTATTTCTACTATGAATGAACTCACCTTTGTTATACGACGAAGAGATTCAATGAATGCTTTTAGTGTTCTTCAAAGCTTTTTGGGAGGAGTTGAATAATGCAGCATAAGATAATCATCATAAGTGGAGATAAAAATAGTGGAAAAACTCGACTTATGTATGCTATTTGTTCCTTATTAGACTTTGATGGCTATAGTATTGGGGGGATGATACAAGTACCAACACTCCCTGGGCACTTTAAGACAACTTATACCCTCTCTGATCAATTAACAGGGCATAGTGAAATAATTTTAAATGATAAAGAAAAAGAGGGCTGTACACCATATAAAAATTTTTATATAGATAACTCAGCATTTCTTTGGGCAAATGAACAAATCATTCAGGCAATGGAAAAATCTGACTATCTTTTGTTTGATGAAGTGGGAATGTTAGAACTACAAAAGAAAGGGTTCTATCCCTCTCTTATCAAAGCCCTCAAAGGATATAAAGGAATTATTATGATGGCAGTTAGAGATACATATGTAGAGGAAGTGATACAAAATTTTTCAATCGACCGACAATCGGTACTCATTATACCAAGTACTTCAACAAGTGACGAAGCATATAGGATGGTATCTTCTCATGAATGAATTGTATTGGGTTGTGATGTTATTGTTCAATTTCCTCTTCATCATCGTTGCTTTTAGGTTATGGGGTAAATTGGGCCTATTTATCTGGATACCCATCTCAGTAATTATTGCAAATATTCAAGTGACCAAAACAATTGAACTTTTCACCCTTGAAGCAACACTTGGAAACATCGTATATGCAACAAGTTTTCTTGCAACAGATATATTAAGTGAATGTTACTCCAAAGAGGATGCCAAAAAGGCTGTCTATATAGGCTTCTTCTCTATGATAGTAATGAGTGTGTTGATGAATGTAGCCCTTCTTTTCACCCCCAGTGAATCAGATTTTGTCCACACAAGTATGAAAACTATCTTCCAGTTAATGCCACGAATCACCCTAGCTAGTCTCATCGCCTATGCTGTAAGCCAACTACATGACATCTATGCCTTTGCTAAGATTAAAAAAGTCCTTCCATCAAATAGACATCTTTGGATAAGAAACAATGGCTCTACCCTCATAAGCCAGCTATTAGATTCTATTTTGTTTACCCTTATTGCATTTTATGGAGTATTTGAAATGAATACCCTGTTTCATATCTTTATGACAACTTACCTATTAAAAGTAGTAGTAGCACTCCTAGATACTCCATTTATGTATCTTGCAGTCAATTGGCATAAAAAGAATGTAATCCCCTAAGTAGGGGAAAATAAACTTTTCATAGTGGTAACAGCTTCAGTTGTCCCACTATAGAGAATTGAAGGAAACATCTTTCTCTCTTTAAGGAGGGCATCTGTGTAGGAAAAAGGAGCATCATCCTGATACACTGTAATAAAACCCTGGTTTTGCAATAGAGCATGAGCTCCTGCAATATCCCACACATAACAGGGAACCGACAGGGAGCCTTGGATGTGGCTATGGATGAGAGGGCTAATCATATGTAAGATATTTGATCCAAAACACCTAATTTTCCCCATATATTTTTTCATTGAAACATACTTAGGGGCGTGAGAAGCCATAGTGAGTTGCTCTAATTCTCTTTCAACTAAGCGTGGAACATAGACTTCATTATTCATCATCATCACCCCACCTGGATCAAGCCTTAAAAATAAGCCATCATCCTTAGAAAGACCCCACCTAGGAGCGTAGACCATCGCACCAACAGGTTCTCTTTTTTTATTAAGAATTCCAATTGAAATACACCAACCAGGCAATCCTTGTGAATAGACATCAGTGCCATCAATAGGATCGATGATAAAAGTAAGCTCTTTATTATCATCAAATTCAAAGATACTCTCTTCACTAATTACATTGGCATCAGGAAAAAGACGAATTATTTCTTTACTTAATTCTTCACTAATAAAAAGATCAGTCTTTGTAAGAACTGAACCATCATTTTTATATGTTACCGCTATATCTTTTTGAGAGGAGCATGCGTACTCTCCCATCTCTACTACTTTATCCCTTAACTGATTAAACTCATCCATTGAATAGTGCTCCTTAAATATGTTAGATTGTGTTCGGTTATGAAACAGCTTATACATTCTCATTTACAATCCTATATCAAAAAGAGTGAATCCTACAAGGCATTTACCTCATCTCCTGACATTCCTTATATAGTAGAAGGACTTCAGGGATATCCATTAGCGTATGCAATACATACCTATCAGCGCTACACCAATAAAAGAATCTTTGTTATAGCTCCTACAACTGAAATGGCAAAAGAATTGTTTCAAGACCTCAGCGTAATAGGTTCTCATCTTCTTTTAATGCCAAGTAGTGGAAAAAAACTCTACAGTAATTTTGAAGGCAGTGAGAGTGAGTATGAAACGGTCTCATCATTTCAAAAATTAGAGCAGATCACCAGTGGAATAGTAATTCTTCCACTACGAACATGTGTCTCTCCAGTCCCTTCACTCACAATGATAAAAGATGCTGAAATCACCTTCCGTCTTCATGACACATTTAACCCAACAACCATGAGTGAGACCCTTGTAAACGCTGGCTATTATAGAAGTCCAACTACAACAGTTCCTGGAGAATTCTCAATTCATGGAGAAATATTTGATTTCTTCCCCCATGATGCATCTCTTGCAGTTCGTATTCACGGAGGATGGGATGAAATAGAAAAAATTACATTCTTTGATCCAACAACTCAAGATATGGTAAAAACTGTGAGCAAGATATCAATTACCCTTTTACATGAAAATGATATGAATGATTGGGGACATATTGATCAATACTACAGAAAAGATGACTATTTTTTCTTCATCTCTATTGAAAGAATTCTCTCCTCTTTTCACTCTCTCACTATCGAAGCTAAAGCTCTCTATAGAGAAGCATTTTTAGCAAATAGTAATTCGATT
>SABI01000247.1 GCA_009929055.1 Spirochaetia bacterium
ACATACAGCAGAAGAGGCAGCTTTACGAAGTTCTTCTTCAGGGATACCAACAGAATCTTTTAAGTGGCCACCGAGTTCATTAATCATCGTTACATATTCTTGAGGAACACTAGAAGAGCCATGAAGAACAATAGGGAATCCAGGAAGCTTATCTTCAATTTCTTTGAGGATATCGAATCTAAGTGGTGGTGGAATTAAAATTCCATCAGCGTTTTTTGTACATTGGTCTGGTTTGAACTTGTTTGCACCATGGCTAGTTCCAATTGAAATAGCAAGGGAGTCAACACCAGTTTTGCTTACAAAGTCAATTACTTCAGAAGGTTGGGTATAGGTTGAGTGTTCTGCAACTACATCGTCTTCAATCCCAGCAAGAACTCCAAGTTCTCCTTCCACTGTAACATCGTGTGCGTGAGCATATTCTACAACTTTCTTTGTAAGGGCAACGTTTTCATCATAAGGAAGGTGTGAACCATCAATCATGACAGATGAAAATCCATTGTCGATACAATCTTTACAAGTTTCAAAAGAATCACCATGGTCAAGGTGTAATACTATAGGAATTTTGTATCCTAATTCTGCAGCATATTCAGTTGCACCTTTAGCCATATTGCGAAGTAAGTTTATGTTAGCATAATCTCGAGCACCTTTTGATACTTGAAGAATTACTGGTGATTTAGTCTCAACACATGCTTGCACGATAGCTTGTAGCTGTTCTAAGTTGTTAAAGTTATAAGCTGGAATTGCATATCCACCTTTCACGGCTTTTGCAAACATTTCTTTTGTGTTTACTAATCCAAGTTCTTTATAGGAAATCATAATAGGTTCCTCTCCTTTGTATGGTACAAAATATATACTTAAAATACCCCTTTAATAGGGAATTGGTCAACTCATCCCCTTCAAGGTAGCTCTTAAAATAGATAATATATCAATAATTACCTATCTATGGTGAATATTTATAGAGAAAGTTAATGATTTCTTATTATCTTTTGTGTGAGTTCTCGTTGATATATGAAAGAGAGTAAATCTGTAGTTAGACAAAGAAGGTCTTTAATAAAAAATGCAAGTGGGTTAGAAGAAACCAACCCACTCAAATTTTTAGTCATCTGATAATACTTTAAAACCACTTCCTTCGCCACTAAAGGAAAAAGAAGAAGGATCTTCTACTTCTTCTTGGAAGGTGAGGATGATATCTTCATTGCTAGAGGTGTCAAAGGTGAAATATATTGTAGCTTTTGGCGACCCCACTCTAGGAGTTAGTAGCACTCCTCTTTCCCCTAGTTCTGACATCGAACTTGTCTCTACACGGATTTGGGGACTCTCTTCTCCTGTGATGATATAGGCAATAGTATATTCTTTACTATCTCCTGCGTAGATAATAGGATTGCCCTGTGGAGAATAACCTCGATAATCAAATAATCCGTCTAGTATTCCGATTGAGAGTGCGCCGAGGTTAATATCGCTTTCATTTTTAACGATGAGAGTTTTCATTGCATATTGTGACTGTTCACATCCGATTGTGATGAACAATAGAGTGATCAATAGTATTGGTATGAGTATTTTTTTCATAAAAATTTCCTTATTGTTTTTCTATCTTTAAATGATTGAATTATATTTCTTTTTGGGAGTATCCATTTGTTTTAAGTTACATTCATAATCCTCTGATATCCACTTCCTCTACCCTCTAATGTGTATTCACTTTCACTTTCATCAAAATCAAAAGTAATAACGATATCATCAGCACTTGTTGTGTTAAAAGTAAATAAAAGATCCCTAGAGTCAACAATAGATTGTCCTCCTCCTTCTTCATCTACATATGCTTCAACTCGAATTTTCCATTGTGAGCTTCTTCCCTGATTGTTTAGGTAAGGAAGAGAATATTCTTTGGTTCCATCTGGTGAGATGATTGGTGTAAATGCCATACTTCTCGCTGAAATTGGTGAATAATCGTAATAGGTAAGATTGATTCCTGAAATGTTTGCCTCACTCTTATTTTCAACAATAAGCTTTTTTTGTTGATAATTATCGAGTTCACAACTACTAAATAATGTAATAATGAGTAGAAGTGATAAAAGTAAAAGAATGCTCTTTTTCATGTAATAGTCTCCTTGTTAAACAATTATATTCTTATTTTTTCTATTTGTCATGTAAAAAGAGAATGTATGAATAAAAAAAATGTAATAAGTAATTCAGTCTTAGAAGGTTTATAGAAGAATGAGCCAATTTAAAAAAATAATGTCATCAAGAATTCCAACTAAGGCTCTTATTCCACTTTGGTGACAACACTTACTGTCGTGAAAAACTTATGAGCATTCTTGGACGTTTGATTGATTGTTAGTAATGCTCTCTTGAGATTCGCATGTTGTTATACAATGTGCTATTTTGATGTTCTGCATACCAGTATGTACTACCTAGAAGAAAGATAATTCCTTTTTGAACAACTATTCTTCTATAGTACGATAGGGGATTGCACGAGATTCAAGTGTTTCTAGTACAAGATACAACGTTAATCCTAATAACCCTAACACGAGGATTCCTACATACATTCCTACATAGTTGGCCATTATCCAATTGTTCATGATGTAGTATCCTAGTCCTGTAGTTGTTGCAAAGTTTTCACTAATAAACAGCACCGATAAACTCATCCCTAAAGTAACTCTAAGGGAACTAAATAATCGAGGGATAATTCCTGGTAAGAGAACATGGATGTATAATTCCTTCTTTGTAAGGTGAAACGCTCTACTTAATAAGTTGTACTTACTATAGATTTCTTTCACCCCATCTCTAATTGAAACAGCTGTTGGAAAGAGGATAATAGTTGCAATGAGGGCTATTTTTGAGAGATTTCCTATCCCAAGTAGTACCATAAAAACTGGTAGAAAAGCAATTTTAGGCAAAGGATAAAGAAGATATAATATGGGGGAGATAATGGCATCTATCTTTTTGCTTCTGCCACTAATAAGCCCTAAAGGAAAGCCAATTAGGATTGCAAAAAATGAGCCCATAATCACTCTAAATAAAGAAGAGAATAGATGGATATAGATCATATCATCTGTAAAAGAGAAAACAAGTTGCTTAAATACTGATTGAGGAAAGGGGACGACAGGATGGTTTACTGTAATCGCTAAGATAAACCACAATACAATGATTAAAAGCATCCCTTTGAGGAGGTTCGTCATTTTCTTCATATTATTTTTCCCTCGTTAAGAAAGTCCCTCATCTGTTTTTCAAGGAGAAAAAATTGTTCGTTGTTTCTCATATCGTCAATAAGATATAGTGGATTTTCAACCTGATGGGTAAATCCAGAATTTTCCATGATTAGGATGCTCTTTCCCATATAAAGAGCTTCGCTGATACTGTGAGTAACAATAAGGAGGGTGATGCCGTGAATCTTTGCATATTGTTTAATCTCTTGTTGAATAGTTTCTCTTGTTTGTTCATCTAGGGCTGCTAGGGGCTCATCAAGGAGAAGGAGCTTTGGTCGTCTTAATAGACTCCTTGCGAGGGCTACTCGTTGTTTTTCACCGCCGCTTAATTCATGGGGATAACGCATTGCTAGATGTTCTACTTTAAACGTTCTTAACAAGGAGAGGGCTTCTTCCCTATATATACTTTTGTTGTAATTAAAGAGGACATTATCGAGAACCTTTTTCCATGGTAATAGAAATTCTTTTTGAAACATAAGGGCTGAAGCACCTTTGGCA
>SABI01000248.1 GCA_009929055.1 Spirochaetia bacterium
GCTCAGAATACTGAGGATGCTCCATTAGAGATAGATGAACAAGGAGAAGCATTACTTGAAGCTGCATTAGCTGCTGAGGAAGTAGTAATTCCACCTAATTCAGGTAGTTTACTTGTAGATGAAACTACAAGTAGATTCAGTGGAGCTATCTGGTATAGTGCCATTCAATCTAAAATTATTACCTTAGCTGGTGTAGGAGGTATTGGAAGTTATGTTGGTTTCCTACTTGCAAGATTAAAACCTGCTGCATTATATTTATATGACCCGGACATAGTTGAACAGGCTAATATGTCTGGTCAATTATATGGTAGTCATAATTTGGGACAGGGAAAAGTTTATGCTCTCGGTAATATGATGCAACAGTATGCAAACTTTTATAACTCCATTTCCTATCAGGAAAGGTTTACTGCTGAAAGTGAAGCTACAGATATTATGATTTGTGGTTTTGATAACATGGAAGCAAGAGAACTATTCTTTAATGCTTGGGAAGATAGACTAATGTCCAAACCTGAGGAAGAGAGAGGAAAATGTTTATTTATTGATGGTAGATTGGCAGCAGAAGAATATCAAGTATTTGCTATTCAAGGCAATGATTTAAGAGCTATGAGAGAGTACAGAAGTAAATGGTTATTCAGTGATGCAGTAGCAGATGAAACTATCTGTAGCTACAAACAGACAACCTTTATGGCAAATATGATTGCATCAGTAATGGTCAATCTATTTGTAAACTTCGTGGCTAATGAATGTAATCCTATTATAGATAGGGATGTGCCTTTTATGACTCAATATTCTGCTGATACAATGTACTTTAAAGTAGAAATGTAATGGCAATAAGTGTACAATTAAACAGACAACTTCATGGTATATTTCTTAATAGAGGTGCTGTTGAATTTCCAGACTATATTAAACCCCACCTTGTACTTGAACACAATAATGTGTTCAATCTATTTTTAAGAGTGGATATTAGTGGACCAGAAATTGATGTTCCACTAATGTGCAAATATAGAGTTGAGGAGGGGTTATTGCGTAACTACGGTTATCCTAATAGTGTAAAGGAAGTGGCTGTTACTTTATTTGAGAATAGTTATGCTCAGACAAGAAGAACTGCAAATGCAATCTTCAGGACATTCCTGATGAATGATACTAGAGATAGGCTTATGAAGATTACAACTAATGCTGGTGAGGTATATTATGGGGGTAATGGTTATATTCTTGACAAAGATTATAACATATTAATACTGTACACACTTCATGGAGTTATGGAAGATAGAACTCTACACTACAAAACTGGTAGAATCTATGTGAATCCAAAGGTCTTTGTTAGTAATGGTATAGTTGAGAAGGGTATCATTAAGACCGTCATTCCTGCATTTGTACAGGAGGGTATTAGGATAGATGGAGCTAATATTGAAGAAGTTACTTATCAGGAGATTAATACACGTATGCCTATAAGAAATGAATATGGTAGGATTACTGGTTATACCTCGCCTATACCTGAAATAGTAATAGCTGATGTAACTAATAGGTTCATAGTAAAACCTAAAAAACCCACTCCTTCTACATTCAACAATGAGGCTATGAATGATTACCTTCTGGAGCATCTTGATGAGGTTGTACAAATGACCTATATATTGTGACATTTGAGGAATATTTTGGTGGATGGGTAAGGGTTATAGATACAAAGGAATTAAATAAGGTAGTAGGACAAGTAAGTTTGATTAAAAGAGACTTACTTTGTCCTGTATATTCTGATATATTTAAGGCTTTTAATCTATGCCCTTACAATAATCTTAAAGTTGTAATAATAGGGCAAGACCCATATCCACAAAAGGATGTGGCTACTGGTGTCCTATTTGGGAATAAGGAGGGAACTAAGTTGTCTCCCTCTCTTGAAATAGTTAAAGAGGCTTGCATTAATTTTGAAGTTCCACATAATAGTATTATCTTTGACCCCACTTTAGAGAGTTGGGCTAAGCAAGGAGTATTAATGATTAATTCTGCACTGACTTGTGAAATGAATAAGGTAGGTAGCCATACAATGATGTGGAGACCTTTCATGACTAAGTTACTAAAGAATCTATCAGAGTGGCAGACTGGTATTATATATGTTCTCTTTGGTGAACAGGCTAAGACACTTAAGCCTTATATCAATAAGGATACCAATATAATACTGGAAGAGAAGCATCCTGCATACTATGCAAGACAAGAAGAAAGGATGCCGTCTACTGTATTTCAAGAAGTAAGCAAATTAACTAAAGAAAAATATGGAGAGCCAATCGTTTGGTTCTCAGAGTATTAATTTACGAAAAAAAAAAAAAAGTATGAAGAAACTTATTTTTGTGGAAACTGGTAAGGAAATAGAAATGGGTAAGACACTTGCCGTTGGGATGAACAGTGCTTATGGTGTCATGCCATTTTATGTACCTATCTGTGAGGAAAGTATTCCCTTCCTTATTGAAAAAGGTGTAATCAAGGAAGTAGAAGAGCAAGGAACTCCTGTAGACCCTAATTTCTATTTGGAAAATCTTGCAAAGAGGATTCAGTGGAATGTAGATAATCTGAGGAAGTACCTTGGTAATCTATACACAATCTATCCTGCTGCTGTATTCTCAATTCTGTTGAGAGAAGTAGCTATTGTACTTGATGAAAAATATGATAACCATATTGAGAACAGTAAGGAGATTTATGTCATTAGTTGTCTCAGTGGAGAGATAATAAAGGTCAAGGACTTGAATAAAATCAAGAACTTCAAGAATTTTGCTGCATTCAGGACATTAGATGATGCTCTTGCAGCTAAGCATATCTTGAAAGACCCTATGAAACAATTATTTAAGAGAGGTGGAAAACAGGAGAATTAGGAATGCCACTCCAGAAGAGTATGGTAACATAAAGTTTAAATCAAAAATTGAGGCAATGGCTTATAAGACCTTACTTCAACATGGGTTTGAGCCTGAATATGAAACCCATACTTATACAATCTGGGAAGGATTTAGACCTACTGTACCTTTTTACACTCGTAATAAAGCTAAGGCTACAATACTAAACCTCAAGAAGCTAATTAATATTACTTATACCCCAGATTTCTACATGGAGTACCAAGGTTTAAAGATAATTATTGAAGTGAAAGGACAGGTCAATGATGTGTTCCCTTATAAGTTCAAGTTATTTAGATGGCATATAGAGAATTTGCCAGATAAAGAAAATTATCTTATCTTTGAGGTCTTTACTAAGAAACAACTCTTAGAATTTATTCAAATTATTAAAGATGAAGCCAATAGAAAGAATGAGGAAATTGTTGGGCAGTTTACCCGAGAGTGATGTAAATTTAGGTGAACAGTTCATTCAGAGCAGAGATTTTGAGTCACTCAAGGACTTAGTGGATTCAGCAATATTCAAGACAAGGAAGAATATCAAGAGTGAAAATCCTAAACAAGAGTACCTTGAGGTGGACTTGACAGAGTTAAGTAATTTAAAGGCTGAGGTGGATGTGTATTTAGCCCAGCTTGAAGTTCCCAGTAATGAATGGGGAGAAGACATAGAGGAGGAATACTATGGTGAAGAGTATTAAAGAACTATCTTGGAATGTAACAGAGGAAGAGTACAGGAAAGACCCTGCAATCAGTTACTCTACATTATCAAGATTTGAAAGGGAAGGATGGAGGAATATCAGTTCTCTCTTTG
>SABI01000249.1 GCA_009929055.1 Spirochaetia bacterium
CCCATATCTTGTAATATCTCATATGCTTCAATGGTTTTTTGTGCTGAATAAGAAGAAATTCCTACATAGAGTGCTTTACCACTATGATATGCTTGAGCCAAAGCTCCCATGGTCTCTTCTAAGGGGGTATTTGGATCATATCTATGTGAATAGAAGATATCGACATATTCTAAGCCCATTCTCTCTAAGGACTGATCAAGTGATGCGAGAAGGTATTTCCTACTCCCCCACTCTCCATAAGGACCTGGGTACATTCTATAGCCAGCTTTTGTAGAGATAATGAGTTCATCTCTATAGCTCGATAAATCTTCACTTAAAATCTTTCCAAAGTTAATTTCAGCAGACCCTGGAGGTGGGCCATAGTTATTAGCTAGGTCAAAGTGGGTAATTCCTGCATCAAACGCAGTATGGATCATCTCTCTCGCATTGTTTAAGGAAGTAGCATCTCCAAAGTTGTGCCACAATCCTAGAGAGACTAAAGGAAGGTGAAGGCCACTTGTTCCTACCCTTTTATATTTCATCTGATCATAACGGTTTTCATGTGCTTTATACATAATTGACTCCTTCTATTTATAATATACTCATAATGTAAACCTAATAAAAACTTAGGCACACGACAAGCAGCATGACTTCACAGGAAAAATTATAAAACCTTTATTGCTAATTTTTCTATTTTTCATTATCCTCTATCAATGGAAATAAACAACGTATTGTTCGCTTTTGGCCTCACTATTTTTGCAGGTCTTGCAACTGGTATTGGCTCTTTGATGTCGTTCTTCTCAAAGAAGTTCAATCCAAAGTTTCTTGCTGCTTCCTTAGGGTTTTCAGCAGGAGTGATGTTATACGTCTCAATGATAGAGATTTTTGTCAAAGCAAGAGATGCTCTCGAAGGAGCTTTAGGAGCAAAGCCTGGCTACTGGGCAACTCTTGGAGCTTTCTTTTCTGGCATAGCTATTATTGCCTTAATAGATAAACTTATCCCTAATTATGAAAACCCTCATGAAATGCATTTTGATCCCAAAGAGATGATGAAGAAAGAGGGGCCAAATGATAAGAAACTGATGAGAATGGGTCTCTTTAGTGCCCTCGCCATTGGTATTCACAACTTTCCTGAGGGGCTTGCTACGTTCATGGCTGCCCTATCTGATCCTACTCTAGGTATTAGTATTGCAGTTGCTATTGCAATTCACAACATCCCTGAAGGGGTTGCTGTATCAGCTCCTATCTACTACGCTACTAAGAGTAAAAAGAAAGCATTCTGGCTCTCTCTCCTTTCTGGAGTAAGCGAACCAATCGGTGCGTTAATAGGGTATTTCCTCCTTAAAAACCTTTTTAATGATGTTACTTTTGGTATTGTCTTTGCTTCTGTTGCTGGAATCATGGTCTATATCTCATTAGATGAGCTTCTTCCAACAGCGGAGGAGTATGGTGAGCACCATATCGCTATCGGTGGAGTTATTGCTGGTATGGTAGTGATGGCTCTTTCTCTCGTTCTTATGGCATAAAGGGGGTTATATGAAAAAAGTGTATCTATTTCTTCTCATACTGTTTGTAATCTTCTTATCAACATCATGTCTTGCAACTGACAATATTCTTCAGCAAAGAGAGCCTGCCGGATTTCTTCTTGGAATTTGGCATGGATGGACTGCTCCATTAGCCCTTATTTTGGGTTTCTTTGTTGATGATATTAGAATCTATAGCCCAAACAACACAGGTTGGTGGTATGACGCAGGTTTTTATATGGCTATCATTAGTGGCTTTGGTGGATTATCCCTCGTGCGGAAGAACAAAGATAAATAGATAAATAGAACGAGCATTTTTCTCTTTACCGCACGTCTAATAACCTCTATAGTAATCTCATGAAAATATCTGAAAGAATCATGAATGCAACATTTAAACTTTTATATCGAGTGTTTTATACATTTGATGCAAGTGAGTTAAGAAATATTCAAAAGAAAGGGCCTCTTTTATTAATCTCAAACCACACAAATGTGTTTGATGGCCCTCTTTTGTATGTCTTTATGCAACCTAGTAGTGTCCTTGCTATGGCGAAAAAAGAGCTTTGGAATCATTGGTTTACTGCCATGGTGATGAAGTCTTGGTCTTCTATTCCAGTAGACAGAGAAAACATGACAAGAGAGACAATGGAAGCATGCTTTACAGCCCTTAAGGAAGAAAAGATTCTTGCTATTGCCCCAGAAGGAACTCGTAGTAAAGATGGCTCTCTTCAGGAAGGGAAAGCTGGTGTTGCTTTCATTGCTTATAAAGCGCAAGTACCAATACTCCCTGTAATCACTCTTGGATATAATAATCTTAAAGAAAATGTTAAGAAATTTAGAAGAACACCTCTAGTAATAAAAGTAGGAACTCCTTTTGAAATTATTCAAAAGAGTGGGAGGCTTGATGCTGCTGCTCGAAGTGAGTTAAATGATGAAATCATGCTTCGCTTAGCGGCTCTACTACCAGAAGATAAAAGAGGCTTCTATAGTGGAAAAGAGAAAGAGTATTCTTTAACAAAAGATATAGAGTTACCAAAATAAGTAATTTAATTGGCATGAATCACTTATTCAGCCAATTAAACTTACCATTATTTCTTTTTTTGCTCTTCTCTAATTGAACCAATCTTTTTGTCACTTCTTGTATCTCTACCATCTTTGTTTCGAATTGTACCAGGGGGAAGTCCATTCTTTTTTTCTAATGTTCCTACTGTACAATCGCTCCTTGTTTTCCGTTTTGTCATGTCATTGCTCCCTTTATGGTTAGATATTTTAATATATACACACGTATGACAGATATGGAGGAAAAAGTTGCTTAACCAACAAGAATCACTTCCACACCTAATAAATAATTTTTTATAGAGGTTTTACGTATGTGCTTAATTATTATCTATTTCTTATCTTACTACTTTCTAACAGTATAAGCAATTTGCTCATAGCCTCAAATCTGAAAACAAAAAAGAAAGGCTAGAACAAGCCTCTCTCTTAATGATAGAAATCAATCGTAAATATATTAGTTTCCTTTCTTAAAGGCCTGTGCTACTGAGACTGTTCTCTTAGCTTGATGTTTCACTGCTGGTGCAACATCTTCAATCATTTTCCCATCCTGCCCAATCGTAACAGAGGTTCCATAAGGATTACCTCCAGCAGCGAATACTACAGGATCAGTATATCCAGGGGCTACCACTATGGCACCCAAGTGATACATGACATTATAAAGTGATAATATTGTTGCTTCTTGTCCTCCATTTGAATTCTGTGCAGAAGACATAGCACTCACAATCTTATTCACAGTCTTTCCTTGAGCCCAAAGACCTCCCAAGGTATCAATAAATTGTTTCATTTGAGAAGCCATCATCCCAAAACGGGTTGGCGTACTAAAAATAATTGCATCAGCCCATTCTACATCGCTAACTGTAGCTATAGGGACATCCTTAGTTGCCTCTACTGTTGCTTTCCACACTGGATTGCTATCAATTACAGATTGAGAAGCAAGCTCTGGTACTTTTAACACCCTCACTTCAGCTCCAGATTCTTTTGCAGCTTCAGCTGCCCACTTTGCTAGTTGGTAGTTCGAACCACCCATACTATAAAAAATTACTGCTAATTTTACGCTAGCCATATCAAATACTCCTTGTATTCACTCAAAAATTACATAGTAATATAC